>JAGCLL010000096.1 GCA_017647025.1 Alistipes sp.
ACCTTCTCGATTGTACCAAAGTCGCTCGGTGTTGACGAGGCAACTCGTGTGGAGAACCTCGTAACAATGATGGATGGCTACTTCACAAAGGGTGCACACCACCTCAATGTGAATGTCCTCAACCGTGAGATGTTGATGGATGCTATGGAGCACCCAGAGAAGTATCCACAACTTACAATCCGTGTTTCGGGCTACGCAGTGAACTTCACCAAGTTGAGCCGTGAGCATCAACTTGAAGTGATTTCAAGAAGTTTCCACGAGAGAATGTAATACGAAAATAACGAATAAAGGAAACTGCCTTGGAGGTAACTCCGAGGCAGTTTTATAAAGAGCCAATAGCCAATGGCTAAAAGCAAAGAATGTTATGAAACTAAAAGTCCATTCATACGAGTCGCTTGGCACCTTCGATGGGCCGGGTTTGCGATTGGTGGTATTCTTGCAGGGATGCAATTTTCGTTGCTTGTATTGTGCCAACCCCGACACCATAGACCTCTGTGGTGAGGCGAAGGAGACCGACTTGGAACACATCATCGAGCAGGCGGTGAGCGAAAAGCCATTCTTCGGCAAGCGAGGTGGCGTAACTTTCAGCGGTGGCGAGCCGACTATTCAGGCGAAGGCGCTAATTCCGCTCGTTAAGCGATTGAAGGAGGAGGGCATACACATCTGCATCGACACCAATGGCTCAATTTGGAACGAGTATGTCGAGGAGTTGTTCTCGTTGGTCGATTTGGTGCTGCTTGATGTTAAGGAGCATAATCCAGCGCAACACCTTCTCTTGACCGAGCGCAGCAACGAGCAGACTCTGCGTACGGCAGAGTGGTTGGAGCGCAATGGAAAGCCGTTCTGGTTGCGCTATGTGCTTGTGCCGGGATATAGCGACAGAGAGGAGGATATTCGCTCGTTGGGAGAGCACTTGGGCAAGTTCGAGATGGTGGAGCGAGTGGAGATTTTGCCATACCATACACTTGGAGTTCACAAGTACGAGGCTATGGGGCAGGAGTACAAGTTGCAGGGCGTGAAGGAGAATACACCTGAGCAACTTGATGTGGCTCGCAAACTCTTTGAGGCGTATTTCAAAACAGTATATATAAATTAGTATAGTGCTTGGTGCTATTATTTGTGCAAAATTACGCTTTCGGTTTTGCATTTTGCATTTTTAGTTGTACCTTTGCACCCGCATATCAACCTCTTATATTGGGCAGTTGAGCAAAAATTGCGGTAAAACGCAGAAGATTAGACGGCAGTGTCCGACTATGGTAGCGAGATTGCAGCGATAATGTTGAATGGAAACTTATTAATTTTTTGTTGCAACAATGAACAAGGATTCATTAATTAGACTCGTGAACGAGCAGATGTGGACAAAGACTGATGCCGACATCCCTCAGTTCTCAGCAGGTGACACAATCACCGTAACTTATCGTATCATCGAGGGAAGCAAGGAGCGTTTGCAGAGCTTCCGTGATGTAGTTATCCAGATTAAGGGTACAGGTAAGACCAAGATGTTTACTATC
>JAGCLL010000097.1 GCA_017647025.1 Alistipes sp.
CATAGGCGTTTGTATCCTTGTTATATACCTGTGTTAGGGGCTGCGATGAGCCGATGAATGCTTGCAGGGTTACTGCATCGTTCTGGTCGATGATCGTGACCTGTCCTCTTGCTACTTTGACTGCCATATTTCGTTATTCTAATGTTGTTGATATCTCTACTTCACAATCGAAGACCGCTTTATACCACACATCCTCTTCGGTAATCTCCAACTCCTTGCCGTAGTGGTTTGCCGAGTTCCAAATCTCATCCGAGGCGGTATCCTTGCTTGTTCTTCGCCAAAGGAAGTTACCCTCTGGGATAAGAGCGGTAATCTCTTCTCCGCCTCTGTAAACTCTCGCTACAAGCGTTGTTGAGACTATGCCGTTGCGGAATGTTGTGCCATTCTTCGATTCTACATATACAGTATAGGATGGTTCGCCATCATAAAGTTTGAAGATGGTGTGAGTTGCTGTAAATTCTTCTCCATTTAGCGTTGCTGTATATCGCAGAGTCAGCACATCGCGCCCCTCCCAACCGTGATAGTTGGCAGGCAGCTCGAAAAGCGAGGAGTTATTGTTAGCATCTCTCCAAGCACCATCTGCCGCAAGGTATTCCCATCGGCGTGACTCGGGCTCAAAGTTGTACTCTGTAGCAATAATGCAGATGCTTCGCGGCTCACACTCACCTGTTAGGGCATTGGCATAATGAAATGTCGTGCCACCCGTAAGCGATACCGAGCGAGGTTTTAGTTGTTCCTGCGCCTCCTCATCGAGATCTTCCCAACGAATGGTTACATCTCGCAGTTCAATAGTATCTTTCGACCACTTGAAACGCCCCGAGGCAAAGTGTCCCGTGCCATCTTGATTGATAACAAAAGAGCCATCACGCGAGGATATTGAGCCATCATTGTTGAACTTGAGCAGAGGATTTTGCATTGTTCCACCCACGCCTCCTCGATTAAACCAGGCACCATACTCCTCCGAGTAGTTGAGTGTCCCATCTGTTGCCTGATAAGGTGTCGGTAGCTTGCCCGCCTCCAACTGTGGAGCGGTTACGATAAGCGGCACCTCGGACGATATGCCAAGGCTCATATTCGGGGCATCGGATTGGCGTATCGGGAATGATACCTTATGACGCAGCCATCGCTCTGCCTTGTCTATGACAATATCGCCAATCAAGTGTTCATCTTGATAGAAGCGTACAATGCCTATCTCCTCAACATAAATCCACACAGAGAAACAGTAGTAACTGCCTATACGCTCATTCCTCCAATCTGCACTTTGGGCGTGGATGTAACTATCGGCTGTTAGGCGTACACACTTGCCAATGCCGACTGGCGAAGATGCTACAACCTCGTTTGCTCCTGCAAAATCGCACGACAAAGAGTCGAACAATACATTCTTATGGATTTTGCCCACATAGAATGTTGCGCCGAAGCCATTCTCATCACCTGCGGTAAGGGTTCCTGCGATATTGACATTGCGTGTGGCATAGAGATTTTGGAAGTATGCTCCATAGCCCTCCAATACTCCGAACACAGGGTCAATAACGCCCGACACCTTACCAACACGAGCCTTCGTTGCATCGGTGAAGACTGCAACAGATGAGAGTCTGATGATATTGAGGTCAGCAATCTCGCACCATTCGCCAGCATTGGTAAGGTCTATCGTCAGACTGCGACTATATTGTTTCGGATACTCAACCGTGAGCACCCATAGTTTGTACTCCCATTCGGTAGATAGTGCGATAGTATCCACGGCATCCAACTTCTCACCATTGGTATAGCCAAATGATATTGCCACCTTTGTATTTTGTGAAGCACGAGCCTTGAACGACACTAACAATCTCTCCGGATGAGCAACAGACTCTTCCAAGGTCTGCTTTATACCGTAGGAGCCACTGCCAGTAATGCGGACAATACGATTTGCCTCACTGTCCTCACTGCGGTACTCTGTGCTCGCTTCTCCAAAGGCGGCATACTTCGCTTTGTCAGGAATATCTATAGCGCCACCTGTCATTGTTGGATAGCACAATGAGCGTTCTGTGGCCATACCGTCAATGATATCCATATATGGAGCATCACTATCCGAGGCTGTTAGGTACATCGCTCCGCTACGGTCAGTGTTCGTAAGGCTGGTGATGCGTACAAAGTCGAGCAGCTCTCCACTCTTGGGCTCATCGCCATTGAGCAGAGCACCGATAAAGTATGGTGACTCCTTGCCATCAATGGCATCAACACCCGTCTCCACAACAACCATCAGCGAGTAGATGCTTTGGTTTCGCTCAGCATACTGACGACGCACAACATCTCCGACCTGCAGACCTTGCATCTTCTGCGAGTCAGAGTCTATGCGAATCTTATATTTCGAGTAGTTATATACTGCCATTGTTATGCTATTTTCTCTACGCTGTCGCCCGAACAGCTATCGCTAATCCAGAGCGAGCCATTTGTCGCCGAGAGTTTCTTTACCTCAAACTCGTAGGCTCTGAACTTCTTGCGGGCCACAACCTCGTCAAAGGTGGCTGTTACATTGCCTGTGGTACGGTTTGCCTGTATCGCCCAGCCACTACCGGCAAAGCCTGCCGAGAAGAACTCCGAAGAGAGTGTCCCGCCAAAGTAACTGTTGCCATAGTGTTTGATACCATCACTCACAGCCTGCAAGCGAAGAGCCTCTGTTAAGTATAGGACTCCATCGGTCAAACGGGTGAAAGAACCATCAATTCCTATATGCCCAATAGCCTCGATAGGAACATTCGCCACCACAAAATCTGCATCGGTGCTGATAAAGAATGTTTCGCTGTATCTATTCTGTGGGGCATATTTGCTTGTCGAGGGTTGGTGACTGAACGAGGTATCGTGAGGAATGATAGTCTGAACGCCATCTTTCTCGTAGACCACATCAGATGATAGGGAGAAATACTCCTTATCACCTTTGATGAGTATGCCATCAGCAGAACCAAAGCGTAGGTTCTTATGGATGATGATTCCTTCATCATTGCTATCTACACGATATGACGAAAGAAGGTCAGCTCCGTAGTTATGCCTAACGGTGAGTGAACCTGGGAAACAAGCCTTGCCGTATGGCGAGAGCATCAGACATTCGCCGTCGATATCCGAGATACCAGAGAATAGACGAATCTTCGGAGTGTCATTGCTGCCCAAAAGCAAATCGCCGCCTATACTACCCAAGCGGATACTCTCACCCTCGCGAGTGAGTACCGATTTGCCTGCAATGCGAACACCGTAGCCATCAAGGAACGAGAGGTAACCACTAAGTGCCACATCTTCGCCCGAGAACGATAGTAGCGTGTTTCCCTTATCACCCAACTGAACGCCATATTTGGCAGACAGCGCACCTCCCAGCGTTGATGTTCCGTGAACGGTTAGGTCTTTATGGACTATGCCGTTTTGCATTACCCAATCAACGGACGCAAGGTTGGCATTGCCCTTATGATATACATCTTTGCCACCGACCTGCAATGATGTTGGCGAAATGAAGATTCCGCTCTCCTTATCTCCAATGGTCCATTCACCTGTGGAGTGGACAGAACCACTGAGGAGGTTTATATTCGATGCATCTATCGTTGCAGTAGCCTTGTAGGGGTCATAGCGAAGTATATTCCTGCCTCCAAGATAGAGGGCATCGCCTCCGAGTTTGAGGTTACCCGTAATCTTTACGCCATACTCAATGGCCGAGACAACACCATCAGCATCGGTAATATCTTCCGAGTAGGTTTCAAGGATTCGGGTATTAGCGACACCCGCCTCAAAACCATAGTTGGCACGAAAGATACCGGTCATATCTCCGCCCGTCTTCTTGAGGTAGTCAATTAGCAGACCACCACCTGACTCTCCACCTTCGCCCGTAACAGCTCCGGCAATGGCAGAGGCAAATCCGTAGGCTGTATTTTTAAGTCGTACACTCGTCTCATCTCCCTCTTCAACGCCATAGGGATGTTCAGCATCCTTCTTCTGCTGGGCATTGAAGAAGTTGTGGTACAACTGAGAGTAGATCGAGTAACAGAGACTCGACCTATCAAGCTGCTCTATATCGGGATGTAGTTGTACGCTCATTACTTCGTAAAGCTGGTTTTAGAGAGAAATTTCTGAATCTTGGTGGATAGCGTGATAAAGTTCGGAAAGTTCACAGGTGTCATCGTACCCATCAGCGTTGGTGTCATAATCTTGCTGCACTCAGTCATAAAGTCGAGCATCAGCTGTGCAAGCTCATTACCCAAAACAAGCGGCTCAGTGGCGTTCTCATCGCCTAATGTTACCTTGTTGTCAGCCAACGCAATGGTGGTAGAATTAACCTTCTGAACTACTTTATCTGCCGTCTGCTTAACTTCTGATTTATCGACGGTTTGAGTAATCGTCTCCGCATCCATCACAACCGTAGCCTCCTTATCTTTGTCATTCTTGACAGAGGTGGTTACAGTGGTTGCAGTGTACTTGGTCGATGTCTCATTTCCTGTCGGCTCCAACTCATCATAGTCAGGAGAAGAGTCGCTATCTGGGTCCAACTCCTCGGTTTCGGTAACACCAATAGTTGTCTCGGTATGGGCTGTGAGATTGATGATATTGACATGAGAGAAGTTTACAATGTAGGCATACTTCGTTGCCGCATCCATAAAGATGGTAACATCGGAAAAGAGTGTCGGCACAATCAGAAAACCGCCCTCATTGTTCGTGGCAGCAGATAGCAATACACCCTTATGGATTATAGGCTCTGTGGAGGCTGTCTCATCGGGATATTCGCCCACATCGACAGTACCGCCATACTCCTTGAATTCCGAGTCTGCAGGGTCATCGTGTACCTTCGCCACATAGCCATGAATCATACGAGCCGTACCCACGCCCGACATACCGCCCGGCGCCATATTGACACGCTCCATACTGCGACCTAACGCAATCTTGCGAATCGCCTCACGAATGACTATCTGATGTGACTTATCTGCGGACATAGTTTTATTAAAGAATAGGTTCTTTTTCTACTTCTTGATTTTATACGGTATCGAAAGTTGCTGTCGATATCCGCCAACCCCAAAGTTTGTTGTTACCTCTTCGACAAGGTAGACTCCATTCTTTGAGGGGTTGCGGTGATCGATGAGTTCAACTTGTACAGCAGGTGGAAGCCCGAAATCGCCAAAGATTGTGAGACTTCCGGTAATACCGTTCAGGTTATAGTTGCGAAAATACTCCGTTGTCTCCTCGACAAGTTCATCCGAGGAGATGCCGATATGTGGTGACATATACGGAACGACTGTATAGGTCGAGAGATCTACCTTATTTTTGGTCTCTGCTCCCGAAGCGGTTGTGTTGCCTGTAACTTTGTGTGACTTTTTCGATATCTGAGTGGCATTTACCGTCTGATACTGCTTGCTTCCGGGTGTTGCTGGGTCATATTCAGGATTCAGGCGGATTGTTACCTCAAAGAACTTCTCATCCGTTCCCATAGCCTTGCCTGTAACTGCCAAGAACTTCGGGTCGGTCTTCACGACTTTGAGTGATGACTGCGCCACATGCTCGTTGAAGTATATCTTGAATGGTCCTGTCGATTCATCTTCGGGGAACACGGGCTGAGCCTTGCTCGATGAGTATGGTCTGCCAACAGCAATCGAGGGCATGGCACTCTCGTTGTTGGCATCGTATTTCAGGAAGCAATAGACCTTATATTTTGACCACTCGGAGAGTATATCTGCCACGGTGAAGTTATCCGTAACCTTGATTTTGCCGATGTGAATATCAAACTTCTTGGTGTCGGAGTGAATCTTAAACCCCGTATCTTTGAGGATGTTGTACTCACCCTCCAAGACATCATTCACGGTTGTACCGCTAGCAGGAGTCTCGAAGTGCGGAGCCTTCTTGAGTTTGAGCTTGTATGCCATATTCTCGCACTCTATTTCGAGATTACTCTCGGAGTTGTAGCC
>JAGCLL010000098.1 GCA_017647025.1 Alistipes sp.
ATTTCCGTCGTTGGGCGACTGAGCGGTTGAAAGAGTATATGATTAAGGGCTTTACTATGGACGACGAACGATTGAAGCAGGTTGGTGGCGGAGGCTACTGGAAAGAACTCCTCGATCGTATTCGTGATATTCGCTCATCAGAAAAGGTGATGTATCGTCAGGTCCTTGATCTATATGCAACTAGTGTCGATTATAATCCCAGAGCCGAAGAATCCATTCAATTCTTCAAAATAGTGCAGAATAAGTTACACTATGCTGCACACGGGCACACAGCAGCAGAAGTGATTTTTGACCGAGCTGATGCAGACAAACCTTTTATGGGTCTTACAACATTTGCGGGCGAACATCCTACACGAAATGATATAATGGTAGCTAAAAACTACCTGAACGAAGATGAGTTAAAGATTCTCAATAACCTCGTATCCGGATACTTCGATTTCGCTGAGATACAAGCGATGCGTCATAAACCAATGTATATGGCTGACTATATCGCGCAATTGGATAATATTCTCGCATCTACTGGTGAATCGTTGCTTGTAGGTGCAGGTCGAGTGAGTCATAAACAAGCACAAGAGAAGGCAACTGCTGAGTATTTGAAGTATCAGGAGCGAACGCTTAGTCCGGTAGAACAAGCGTATTTCGAGTCGATAAAAGTACTTGCAGAGAAAACATCTAAAAAGAAGAAATAAGCCGCCTTAAACAATACGCAAGGTGCTCGGCAATTGTCGAGCACCTTGTTTTGTTAGTTTGCAATCTCTTTTGTTGAGGGTTCTCCGCCGTTGAGACTGAAGCTTGTGCCGCTCAGTTTGGCGGAGAGTTTGTCCATTTCCCTGCTGACCGTTTGGTCGACGATGCGGGCGTAGATTTGGGTCGTGGCGAGTTTGGTGTGACCTAACATTTTGCTGATTGACTCGATAGACACTCCATTGGCGTATGTTACGGTCGTGGCGAATGTGTGGCGGGCAAGGTGCGAGGTTACGCGTTTTTGGATACCCAATGCGGTTGCTATCTCTTTTAGGTAAAGATTGTATTTGGCGTTGCTCAACACGGGCAGGAGATAGCTGTTGATGCGTGTTGATTTGTACTTTTTCAGGATTGAAAGCGGTATATCGAGCAACTTGACCTTCGATGCGACACCGGTCTTGACTCGGTGTGTTTCAATCCACATTGAGCCGTCGTCTGCCAAAACAAGGTTTTGTTCGGTCAGCGATGCGGTAGTCGAGTAGTCGAACCCCGTAAAACAGCAAAATACAAAGACATCGCGTGCCTTCTCCAATCGCTTCTTTGTTGGTTTGTATTTGAGTATCAGCTCCAATTCGTGTCGAGTCAGGTAGCCTCTATCCTTTTTGACCTTCTTTAATCTCACATCGCAAAAAGGGTCTTTCGCCATCAATCCACTCTTAAAACACATCGTTGTAATTCGTTTGAAGATACGCATCAACTTTTCGGCAGAGTTGGCTTGCAGGCGGTAATCAACCTTCAAATAGGTTTCAAAGTCGAGCACAAAATCTCTATCGACCAATGATACCGGGATATCTGGTCGATTGCGTTTCACTCGCAGGAACTCTTCCAAGCGGCGAAAAGTCAAGTCGAACTTATTGAATGTCGATTGCGTAATATCCACGCCGATAAGATTCTCTTGTCTATCGTTAAACTCGGCAAACACCGAAAGTAGCGTCTTGCTGGGTGCTTTCACTCCGAGGAACTCATCACGCACCATCTGTGCCGTTACAGCCTCGCTCTGCTCGCATAGGCGATAATATATGGTATTGATGCGTGTAACAACGCTATCGAGGTAGCGGTTGGCTTGTAGTGCCTCGTGGCTATGCCCAATGGCACGACCACTCTTTGCGTCCCAGATTTTCTCCGACACGCGGATTTTAAGGCTGAAACGCGCCTTTGTGCCGTTGATTGTAATGCGAACATAGATTGGGAGCATCTTTGCCTCGTCGCTTGCCTCCCACTTTGCGTAGAATAGGATTCTGAATGTACTTTTCATCTGACTGTTTTTATTAAAGCGTAGGCAACTGCCAGCCTGAAAAGTTTGTGAAAAACCGAAAAAATATCAAAGTGTCCCCTCATTTCGGAGTAAGTGTCCCTTATTTTCACGGTCGATATTCGGAGGGACACTTCGAGGTTCTGGCTATGTCGGGTAGGGGCTCCACGGTGTCGGAACGATACCTACCGACAACAAATGAAAAACCCTCTGAAACGATGTTTCAAAGGGTTTTGCTTGATTTTGTCCTCAAAACTTTTGGACTTGGAGCGGAAAACGAGACTCGAACTCGCGACCCCAACCTTGGCAAGGTTGTGCTCTACCAACTGAGCTATTTCCGCAAATAGTTTGTGGAGTGCATTTCAGCACTTTGAGCGGAAAACGAGACTCGAACTCGCGACCCCAACCTTGGCAAGGTTGTGCTCTACCAACTGAGCTATTTCCGCATTATCTTTTGAACTTTGCAATCAGTATCTCTACCAAATTGCGAGTGCAAAGATATAGCATTTTTCGTTACTTCCAAAACTTTTTACGAAAAAAAAGCATTTTTTTTATTTATGCCACAGGCTATGACTAGCTAATATCATAATTACCAGCAGTATAAAGCACTTTGCGCGTTGGGCCGAAAATCATCCTTTCACCACCGAACGGCCAGCCCATACCAACAATACTCCCAAAACTACGGTCAGCACCGTGTACAATACAAATGTTGCGTAGTGTCGCTCCTGCAGAAGTAGGTATATGTCGTCGGCAAACGACGAGAATGTGGTAAATCCGCCGCAGAAGCCCGTGATGAGCAGGGCGCTCACGGCAGGCGTGATGGTGTTCGTGCGCTCGGCGGCACCAAACAGGAGTCCAATGATGAAACTACCCACGATATTTACTACAAATGTACCCAGCGGAAATGCTCCCGCCACGAGCAGGTGGCACAACTTTCCGGTCAGGTAACGCAGGCAGGTGCCGACAAAGCCGCCCACGCCCGCAAGTAACATAGCTTTTAGCATAGCGATAGAATTTTTGTTAATCCTCTACAAAATTATAAATAATTTGGCGTTTGGTACACTCCACGCATTATAAATACGTGTGTTGTGCCTTACAAAGAGCAGCGCAAGATGTGCTGGTACCAATGCCGAACGTAACGGAGCAAATTCGGTGCCGCGATTGATGGCGTGAAGAGTAATCGATGGCACATTATTTGTCAATGGTGAGGTTGTAAATATCAAAAATCAATCGATTACAAGGATATGGCGCTTTATTTAAGTGAATACGGCGGTATCAGATGGGATGTTGACGGAGTTGAAGGTGGCTGGGGCTATGGCGATGGCCCTAAAACCGAGGAGGAGTTTTTAGAAAGATTCGAGGGTCTTACATGCGCCCTTATTAATTGTCCTTTCGTTTG
>JAGCLL010000099.1 GCA_017647025.1 Alistipes sp.
CAAACGATTCTTGCGATTGATTATTCCTAACCTCAAAAACAGAAAGTCATGAGAAATGTAATGAAAGCAGCTACCCTCGAAAGCAAGTTCCCGATTCTGTCGGTTGAGCACGACTGCATCATCAGCAAAGATGCCGACATCACGGTCTGCTATCGTGTGGAGCTTCCCGAACTCTTCACCGTCACACAGGCGGAGTATGAGGCGATACACTCAGCGTGGGCCAAGGCGGTCAAGGTCTTGCCGAACTACAGTATCGTGCATAAGCAGGACTTCTTCATTGAGGAGAGCTATAACCCGCAGTTGCAGAAGGAAGACCTCAGTTTCCTCAGCCGCTCTTTCGAGCGACACTTCAACGAGCGACCTTACCTGAAGCACACTTGTTACCTGTTCCTTACTAAGACCACCAAGGAGCATAGCCGCACGACCAGCAGTTTTAATGCCCTTACCCGTGGCTTCATTATCCCAAAGGAGATGCAGGACAAGGAGGCGGTGAGCCGATTCCTGGAGTGTTGCGAGCAGTTCGAGCGTATCATCAACGACAGCGGATTCATCACGCTCACTCGTCTTACGGGCGATGAGATTACAGGCACGGAGTCAACTGCGGGTATTATCGAGAAGTATTTCTCGCTCTCGCAGGATGACACCACCTGCTTACAGGACATCACCCTCGGAGCTGGCGAGATGAAGATTGGCGACAACTACCTCTGCCTGCATACGCTCTCCGATCCCGAAGACCTGCCGACAAGCGTGGCTACCGACAGCCGTTACGAGCGTCTCTCGACAGACCGTAGCGATTGCCGCCTCTCGTTTGCCGCACCAATCGGAGTGTTGCTCACCTGCAACCACATCGTGAACCAGTACCTCTTCATCGATGACTCTGCGGAGATGCTGCGTAAGTTCGAGCAGACAGCACGCAATATGCACTCGCTATCGCGTTACAGCCGCTCCAACCAGATTAACCGCGAGTGGATTGAGGAGTACCTGAACGAGGCACACAGCCAGGGGCTGACGGCTATCCGTGCCCACTGCAATGTCTTCGCGTGGAGCGATGACAGGGAACGCCTTAAGCGTGTGAAGAACGATGTAGGCAGTCAGCTCGCCTTGATGGAGGCAAAGCCCCGACACAATACGGTGGATACACCGACACTGTTCTGGGCTGCTATACCAGGCAATGCAGGCGACTTCCCTGCCGAGGAGTCCTTCTACACCTTTATCGAGCAGGCACTATGCCTCTTCATCGAGGAGACCACAGGACAGGATTCACTCTCTCCGTTCGGTATGCGTATGGTGGACCGCTTGACGGGCAAGCCTATCCATCTGGATATTTCGGATTTGCCAATGAAGCGTGGTATCATCACCAACCGCAACAAGTTCATCCTCGGTCCTTCGGGCAGTGGAAAGTCCTTCTTTACCAACCATATGGTAAGGCAGTATTACGAACAAGGTACGCATGTGTTGCTTGTCGATACGGGTAATTCTTATCAGGGGTTGTGCAACCTTATCAATACACGCACAGGTGGCGAGGACGGCATCTATCTCACCTACGAGGAGAGCGACCCGATAGCCTTCAACCCTTTCTATGTCGAGGACGGAGTGTTCGACATCGAGAAGAAGGAGTCCATCAAGACACTTATCCTCACGCTGTGGAAGAGGGACGATGAGCCACCGACGAGAGCCGAGGAGGTGGCACTCTCCAATGCCGTGAACCTCTTCTTGGAGCGTATTCGCACCGACAAGAGCATCAAGCCCTCGTTCAATACCTTCTATGAGTTTATCCGTGACGAGTATCAGGAGATACTCAAGGAGAAGCGTACACGCGAAAAGGACTTCGATGTGTGGGGAGTCCTCAATGTCTTGGAACCTTACGACAAAGGTGGC
>JAGCLL010000100.1 GCA_017647025.1 Alistipes sp.
AGAACAACACGGTGTAGGTGTTGCCGGTAGTGAGTTGGAACTCTACGGTAGTGCTGCCGTGAATCTCACCATCAGTTACAGCGAGGTCGTTCAAAATGTTGCCGTTAGCATCATAAACAGCATACTGCAAGTGAGTAGCAGTAGTACCGTCGCTGAAATCGGCACGATTAGCAATCTGCGGAGTCGCAAGATTGAACGAAACAGTAGTAGTTGCCTCGCCATTAACGCCGAGTTCTACATCCTGCTGACACGATGTAGCAACCATTGCCACAAGTGCCATCATTCCAAAGAAAATCTTTTTCATGTTTTTTTTGAGTTTATTTGTGTTATTATTAAATATAGGTATATATATATTTTATTGTATCACATCTGTAATATCCCAGTTCCATTCGCCATCGTAGCCAGGTTTGATGGTGATACCTCCCTCAGCAATTGAGGTGAGGAACTCGCCCTTCACGACGGTGAGTTTGCTTGGCATAATAGGTACCTGCACACTATTCGAGCGTGACATAAGTTTGTCGTTGCGGTCGTATACCTCAATCGAGAAGTTGAGTGTTGTACCAAATTCGTCCACAAAGACATAGTCAAATCCGAGAATCATTTCGGTCTCGCTAGTGCGGTTCATTCTACTTACGAACGACATATTCTCCCAAATACCCGATGGCTTGTCATACACCATATCGTACGAGCAAGGCATATTGATGTCGTAGTTGATAATAACCTTGAACTGTCCAAGGTCTACGCTCTGCAAGAATGCATCATAAAGATCCTCGTCAGGGGAAACCGAGAGTATACCTTGCTGTTGCATCAGGCTCGCCATACGAGAGATAAACTCCTTGACATCGGTGGAGATAAACTGAACCTTACCCATAGGGCGGGTCATCTGCGCCGTAGCCGAGTTGTCGATGCTGGTGAGTGCCGAGCCGGTATAGTATTGAGGATCTATAACCTTTGCAGTTGCATAACCCTTGAATGTATCACGGAAATCGTTGCTACCAGGGTGATTATCTCTATCTTTGAGAATAACCTCCAAGAAGTCGCTCGTGTTGTAGTATTTGTCGGCTGTACTTCCCTCGTCAACAAAGTCGCACCACACGGCAAAACGGTATGTTCCCTCCCTAATTTCGAAGTTTGCCGTATAGTTCAGATTGGTGAGGTCTGATTTGGTGAATACGAAGGTGGTGTCAGGCGTATGACTCACTCCAACGATATTATCCGTACGATAGGCGTTGATGACATAGCGCACATCGTGCTTGGTCGCAAGCGCCTTTGTCTCCTCGTTATCACCTCTGGTGTAGGGAATCTCTTTGTAGAAGTACATCTCCGTGTCGAAGTCGAGGTGCAGTGTAAATGGCACCAAGGCGTGACGGTCTACCGGAAACTCGTGAACATCGCAGTTTGTGAGAGCAAACAACGACATTATAACTATCAATATGTTAAGTATCGTCTTTCTCATTACTTCTGCTTTTTAAGGTCAAAACGATACGATATATTGATTGCGGCGTTGTCAATGCCCCAATAGGTCTTGCTATGAGTGCCCGCAAGACGACCATTCTTCACATTGTAGAATGTGTCGTAGCGAAGTTTATAGACTCCTGCGCCAACTACAAACTCGATATTCCACTTTTCGTTCTTTGAGAGAGGCATACGATAGCCCACGCTGATACCTCCTCCAAGTGCCGGAGTTGTTCCATTGTGGTCTTGGTAACGCAAGTTGCCATCTACGGCGATGTTGTAGGATGCTACGCCAAAGTGTGCACCCGCAAAGAAACCGCTATTGTCCTCCTTGAACCAGTATCGCAACTCTGGCTGTGTTGCCAAAGTACGGAACTTAATCGTAGGAGTGAAGTAGTTGTGCGCCGAGTAGTAGATAGGCAACGAGAATGACCAATGCTTTGCAAAATCAATTTCAGCAGCGATATTCATTATCGCCAAACCCCAACCCAGGATATTTGTCTTGACCGAGATAGCGAGGTCGCTCCTCTTTGGCTTCAACTCTTGCTTTCTCTTCTCGTCGAGAGTTACCTCACTCTTTACATCACTCGAAGTTGTCTTTGCGACTTCATCGGCTGATGGGAATGAGAATGCCGCCGCCTTGGCAGCGTGCACACTTTGCAGTGCGACTATGGCATTGCTATTCGTAGGGGTAATATCTCCGTAAACAGTTCTCTCTACTGTAACAATTGCTCCACCTTTGCGGATATAGTCGAAATAGCGCTCCTTGACAACATTCCATAACTTGCCATTCATCGTGCGTTTGAGTGCCACACGACGCTTGTCTGGGCCCTTGGTGCCTGGTGCGCGATAGATGAGTTTAAGTAACTCCTTGCGATACGGCACTGTGCTATCGGCCTTGATTGCAGGCAAGAGGTAGTCGTGCCAAGGTATGTAACGCTCATCGTAGGTTATTGCTACCGACTCTGCTATGTTGAGGCGCTGGCGTACGATATTCTCGGCGGTGAGGATACGCATCTTTCCGAGTTGCTTATTGAAGCGTACGGTTCCCTCTGGCGATACAGAACTGTAAAACTCTACACTCTTGATGGTGGAACTCTTATCTTGGTTGAGGAGTTCAATATCTCGCAACGAGTTAACCAAGCCAATTGAGTCTATGTCGTAGCGGATATCCCCCTCTCGGCCTCCTGCCAAGAAGAACGGAATATCTACTACCAGACGATGCTCCACGATGCGCTCCTCCGCCTCTACCGAGTAGAACGAAAGAATAGCAACGAGTACCATCAATATGTTAGACCAAAAATGCTTCACTTCAATAACCTAATTAGAGCCCTAAAATTGCGATATATATCGCTGTAACCTACCATACTTACATAGAGCGTTGCAAAGGTAAGAAATTTTCTCGAAAAAGAAAAGAGTTTTTCGTTATATTTTCACAAAAATCCCCCCCCCGACAAAATCCAGAAAATCAGGCTGTTACAAAATAATTTAGTCGATTGATACTGCAAAAAATATGCCATAAAAAACATATTGCGAAGATATATTTCGTAGGCTCATTTCGAAAAACAATATGGAGATACAAAAGTTGTCAAATTGCAATAAGTTTCGTATCTTTGTGGCAAGAAGAAGATATTCTATGTTACAAATCGAACAAATAAAAGAACTTGTAAGGCGTCTGGATACGCTGGGGAGGTGCCTTTGACATCGACCAGAGAAGAATAGACCTCCAAAACGAGGAGGAGAAGACTTTGGAACCCAACTTTTGGGATAACCCCGAAAAGGCGCAGGAGCAGTTGCGCAAAGTCGCTTCGATAAAGAGTTGGGTGGAAGGTTTTGACGAAGTAAAGAAGGCAGTTGATGAGGTGGAGTTGATGCCCGAATTTATCGAGGCGGGGCTTGCTTCCGAAGAGGATGCAGAAAAGGCGTACGCAAGAGCGCTTGAACTTGTCGAAAAACTCGAACTTCGCAATATGCTCTCTGGCGAGGAGGATAAGATGGGCGCAATTGTCGATATCAACGCAGGTGCTGGTGGCACGGAGGCGCTGGATTGGGCTTCGATGCTGTTGCGTATGTATACGCGCTGGTGCGATGCACACGGATATAAGGTAAAGATGCTCGACTTCCAGGAGGGCGATGAGGTGGGCGTAAAGTCCTGCACGATGGAGGTGGAGGGCGACTTCGCCTACGGATACCTCAAAAGCGAGAATGGCGTGCATCGTTTGGTGCGTCTTTCGCCATTCAACGCCAATAACAAGCGACAGACAACATTTGCCTCGGTGGCGGTTACGCCTGCCGTAGATGACACTATCGAGGTGGTTATAAACCCTGCCAATATCGAGTGGGAAACCTTCCGTTCAAGCGGTGCGGGTGGTCAGAATGTCAATAAGGTCGAAACCGCTGCACGCTTGCGCTACCACTTCAAAGATGAGCAGACGGGCGAGGAGATTTCCTATGTGATTGAAAATCAAGAAACCCGTTCGCAGTTGATGAATAAGGAGAATGCGATGCGAATCTTGCGCTCGAAACTCTATCAGTACGAACTCGAAAAGCGCCGTGCTACACAACAGGCTATTGAGGCGGATAAGAAGAAGATTGAGTGGGGCTCACAAATTCGCTCCTATGTGCTTGATGATAGGCGAGTTAAAGACCATCGCACAGGCTTTCAGACTACCGATTGCGATGGTGTGCTCGATGGCGACCTCGATGGATTTATCAAGGCGTACCTGATGGAAAATTAGGAGTTAGGAGTTGAGAGTTGAAATGAAGAGATCAATAATACTATTTTCGATACTATTGATGCTACTTTGTGTAGCAACATCGTCGGTTAAGGCACAGTCGCCATACAAAAATGCAGTGAAGGTAACATTCTTATCGTGGTTTAGCGGAAGTACCAAACTCTCATACGAGAGAGCCTTTTCAAAATGCAAGCAGAGTGGCGAAATTTGTGCAAGTATGATTGGTGCAGGCTACGACAAGTACAAGAATAATCCACTGGGCTTTACGGTGCGCTATGGACATAAATTCTTTGTGGCAGGCTACAACGAGGCAAAACCTTTGATGGGCTTTTATCTGCGACCTGAGGTTATCTATTCGCACTATGACTACACCCACTCGGTAACTTCGCTACGCACCCCTTGTCGTATGGGCGCAGTTTTGGGAACGCTCGGCTACCAACTATGTGTAAGTCGTTTTATTGCAGATGCTTGGGTTGGAGCAGGATACTGCTTCGGCAAAACTGCTGAGACAGGTTATTATCACGGTTTTCAGACCTTTGATTGGCTGGGGAAACATAGCGACAATATAGCACTCAGTTTCAGCATACGACTCGGAGTATTGTTCTAAAAATAGAGTCGTTAGTGAAATAAAAGGCAAAATAATTTTGCATTCTGCATTCTGCATTCTGCATTTTTTACTACCTTTGCGACAATGATTGATAGAGATACCATAGATAGAATTTATGCTGCGGCAGATATTGTCGAGGTGATAAATGATTATGTTTCGCTCAAACGCAAGGGCGTAAACTATCAGGCGTGTTGTCCGTTCCACAACGAGAAGACGCCTTCGTTTGTTGTATCTCCGTCGAAAGGACTCTACAAATGCTTCGGTTGTGGTAAGGGTGGTAATGCCGTGTCGTTTGTGATGGAGCACGAGAATATCACCTATCCAGAGGCTCTTAAAATCGTTGCAAAGAAGTATGGTATAGAGGTCAAGGAGAAGGAGGAAAGCGAGGAGGATAAAATTCGCCAGAACAACCGAGAGAGTATGTTTATGCTCAACTCGTGGGTGTCGGACTACTTCGCAAATACGCTCCATAATACCGATGAGGGCATAAGCGTAGGTCTTTCCTATTTCCGTCAGGCTCGTGGTTTCTCGGAGAGTACAATCAAGAAATTTGGACTCGGTTTCTGCCCTTCGGGTGGTGATAAGATGACGCAAGATGCTCTGCGTGCGGGCTACAAGGAGGAGTTCTTGCTCTCAACAGGTCTTACCCTCAAACGAGAGGAGGATGGTAGACTCTATGACCGCTTCCGTGAACGAGTAATGTTCCCCGTACACAATGTTTCGGGACGCATCGTAGCATTCGGAGGTCGCACACTGCGCACCGACAAGAAGGTTGCCAAGTATCAGAACTCGCCTGAGAGCGAAATTTATAGCAAGAAGAACGAGATTTACGGCCTATTCTTCGCCAAGAAGGCTATTCAGCAACAGAACTATGCTATAATGGTTGAGGGTTACACCGATGTAATCTCGTTGCACCAGTCGGGCGTGGAGAATGTTGTAGCGTCGTCTGGAACATCGCTCACGACCGAGCAGATTCGTCTTTTGGCTCGTTTTACTCGCAATATCACCATAATGTATGATGGCGATTCGGCGGGACAAAAGGCGTCGTTGCGAGGTATAGATATGATTCTTAAAGAGGGTATGAATGTTCGTGTGGTACTCTTACCAACCGAACACGACCCCGACTCCTTTGCACGCTCACACTCGGCCGAGGAGGTGCGCAACTATGTCGCTCAAAATAGCACCGACTTTATCACTTACAAGGCGAAGTTGCTCCTCGCAGATGCTGGTGAGGATCCTATAAAGCGTAGCGAGGTGGTAAAGGATATGGTGCAGTCAATAGCCGAGATTCCCGATGCTATACAGCGCTCGTTGTACATAAAAGAGTGTGCTGTGCTGATGAATATCAGCGAGGATGTTCTGCTCCGAGAGGTTGCCCGTATGCGTATGCGCTCATTGGGCGATAGAGAGGCTGAGGAGTTTGTCAATCGTGAGAGTCGTCGCTATTGGAAGCGCCAGGAGGACGAAAAGCCAATAAGCGAGGAGGGTGAACACTTCGGAAATCTTACCATAGGTAGTTCGCTCGAAACTATTGAGCGTGAGTTGATTTACTACCTCGTTGTACACGGAGCGAAGAATTACGAATTTCGTGAGGGACGCAACATTATACCGTTGAATGTTGCCGATACTATTATTGATGAGATGTCAATGGATGATATGCACTTTAATAATGGTGCATACAACAAGATATACAATCTCTACCGTTCGGCGCACGAGAGTGGCAGAATAGTAACGCCTGATGAACTCGCCTCGCATACCGATATTGAGGTGTGTGATGCGGCGACTGACCTGCTATTCATAGACGACCAGTATGCAATGAGCGAGATATGGACAAAGAAAGATGTCCATACCACCACCGAGGAGGAGGTCTTGGGCAAGGGTGTGCCGAAGGCGATATTGCTCTTTAAGACGAAGGCGGTGTTGGGTATGCTTGCCGAACTGCAAGCAAAACTTCTCGACGATAACATTAGCGAGGAGGAGCAGTTGGAGATTGTTTCGAAGATGGTGCAACTCAACCGCCTAAAAGTTAAATTGGCTCGAAAAACCAATCGTCAAACGATATAAAAACAGTAGCGAGGTTACTCCTCGCTACTGTTTTCTTCTATCGTATCTATTTTTAGTCGCTTGGCGGTTTTGACTCCGAGTTCACGGATATTCTCTACTCTGGATAGAAGGTTGCCCTTGCCTGTGGAGAACTTCTTGAAAGCCTCATCGTAGACAGCGTTTGCCTTGTCGAGATGTTTGCCTATATCCTCCAAGTCACCTACGAAGTTTGCAAACTTGTCGTATAACTTACCCGTTTCGTCTGCGATTTTTAGGGCATTTTTGGTCTGCTTGTCGTGCAACCAAAGTTGATACATTAATTTTAATACCGAGATAAGGTGTGTCGGGCTGATGATTACAATGTGGCGATTGTAGGCGCTCTCCCACAAATCCTTGTCGGCATTCAACGCTGCCAAGTAAGCGCCCTCATTTGGCACAAACATCATCACAAAGTCGGCTGCATTTTTCACATATTTAGGATACTCCTTGCGTGCCAATTCGTCGATGTGAGCCTTTATTGAGCGAAGGTGTGCAGCGAGTGCAGCGGGTTGCTCTTCGGTCGAGGCGTTCACATAGTTGGTATATGCCGTAAGCGACACCTTTGAATCGATTATAAGGCTCTTGCCCTCAGGTAGATAGAAGATTGCATCAGGGCGAAGTTGTCCTCCATTCTCACCCTTGATTTTCGTTCCATCTTCGTTCTCGGTGGCTTGCAAAACATAGTTTACATTCTCCTCCAAACCCGACTTCTCGAGCAACTGTTTCAGGAGCATTTCGCCCCAGTCGCCCTGCACTTTCGAGTTACCTTTGAGCGCCAAAGTGAGTTCCTTCGCCTCTCGACCAATGGTGTTGTTCAAATCGGTCAAATCTTTCACCTGCTCCTTCAACGATTTCACCTCGCTCATCTCGCCGATGTAGCAGTCGTGAATAGCCTTTTTGAGGTTTTCGAGGTCGGACTTGAATGGCGAGAGTATGTCGCCGAGTTGGGTGCGGTTGCTCTCGTTCAGACTCTTGGACTTCTCCTCGAAAATCGAGGTTGCAATCTCACGAAATACCATCTCGGACTCGGTGCGGAGGGCTTTGCGCTCCTCGGCTTGCTGGCGCAACTGCTCGTCGAGACGGGCATTTTCGGTGCGAAGCAATGTGTTGTCCTCTCGCAACGAAGTACTCTCGCTACGACTTTCGGCGAGTTCAGCCTTTATATTCTCGTTCTCTTCGCTCTTTTGCGAGAGTAGCGTCTCGGTTGCTATTGTGCGTGTGCGAGATATAAGGTATCCGCAAACACCACCTACCACCACGCCTACTATTGCTGCTACAAATGTTATCATAATTGTATGGTTAGTTGTTGAAGTTTTCGAAGAATTTCCACAGTACTACGCCGCCCGAAACCGATACATTCAACGAGTGTTTTGTGCCAAGTTGAGGTATCTCGATTGCCGAGTCGCACATATCCACAACCTCCTGCGCTACACCCTCCACTTCGTTGCCGAAAACGAGGGCATATTTCACATCCGAAACAGGCTCGAATTTATCCAACATTACCGACTCTGCAATCTGCTCGATAGCAACAATGGTATATCCCTCATTTTTAAGTTGTTGCACACACTCTGTGGTGGTCTGAAAATGCGCCCATTCGACCGAAAATTCTGCTCCCAATGAACTCTTGTGAATCTCTCTCGAAGGGGGTGTTGCAGTGATGCCGCATAGGGCTATTTTTTCGACCGCAAAGGCGTCGCCCGTGCGGAAAAAAGCACCCACATTTTGGGCGGAACGGACATTATCCAAAACTACCACTACGGGCATCTTCTCCATCTTGCGAAACTCCTCGACCGAGGGGCGACCGAGTTCGGCATTAGTTGTCTTTTTCATCTCTTTTTGGGGGCTTTTAGCCATTAGCCATTAGCCATTGGCTCTTTTTTGTTCTTATTTTTCGCACAAAAGTAATCATTATTTGAAAAATTTTCACTATTTTTGACCGATTTATGCGTGCGTATGTGCGAAATGGTTAGGAGAATTATCATATCGGTAGTGGCTTTATTGTTATCACTCAGTGCGTTAGCGCAGAGTGAGCGACTCTATTTGGATGCCGATTTTAATTTCGATTTTGACAACACAGAGTATTCGGGTAGCGGTCTTGGTGCTTCCGAAACACTCTTCGGCATTTCACTTGCACCTGTCTTGCGTTACGAGTGGAGCGAAAAACACTCGCTTGGCGTGGGTGTCAATATGCAGAAGTGGTTTGGCTCGGCGCATTTTCTTGACAATATCAACCTCATTGCATACTACCAATTCCGCAACGAGAAGTATGGTGCAGTGGCGGGCTTGTTCCGTCGCGAGAAGTTGCTCGGTCGCTACTCGGAGGCATTTTTTAGTAGTGCGTGGTTGGCGAAAAATCGGTTAGTGCAGGGTTTGGCGTTGCAGTACCACGATAAAATTGGCTTTGCCGAGTTGGTTGCCGATTGGAATGGAATGTATTCGATGGAAACAAGAGAGCAGTTCCGTATCCTCTTTTCAGGCGAAGGTCGCTTTGCGAAGGTTATGTATGCGGGTGCTTCGGCAGAGATGCAACACTACGCCAATCGTGCCGATTTTAACCACAATGTAGTGGATAATCTTGTTATTAACCCCTATTTAGGAGTCGATTTTAAGGCGTTCTTCGACTTTGATATTCGTTTGGGCTATTTGCAAACCTTGCAGCG
>JAGCLL010000101.1 GCA_017647025.1 Alistipes sp.
CACCACTCCTCTGTGTCGTGCTCCTCGGTGGCAAAGCGCAGTTTTCCCTGCTCCCACTCGAACTCTCGCCAATAGAACGGGAGTGTTGCCGAATTGAATAACTCGCCGTAGGCACGCTTGTAGCGGTCGTTGTACTCGGCTTTGCCGAGTTGGTTGAAGTGGAAGATGTGCGCACCAAAGATAAACTCGTGCGACACCTGCTCGATTTTAACCTCTCGGTTGCGACCGATATTTTCGAGTACTATCTCGCCATTGGCCTTACGATACTTCTCGATGTCGGCATCGATGCGAGCCTGCTCCTCTGCGTTCCAAATCTTCCAATACGCCTCGCTCATATAGCCCTTCGTGTCTTCGGCTTGTGAGCGAGGGAAGGTGTATTGCGCCTGTGCAACAAGCGATGAGCCAACTGCAAGAATGGCTATCAATGTTCGTTTCATTTCGTTATGCTTTTTAGTAGTTTACGACCTTCAACACCTTGCCATTATCCTCGGCTACTGCTCGCTTCCACTTCTCCGAGTAGCCCGACTGCTCAATCTTGTCGGGGATATTGCAACCGTTTCCGTTGTCGATAAATCCCTTCTCGTTCTCGGCTTTGGTGTTGCCGTCAATAAACTTCACGAGCAGATACTTGTCGAGCGAATCCCACTTCTTGAACAACGCTTGCGCAGTAACTGTCGAGTAGTCGGTAAGCAATTTTTGAGCCTTTTTAGGCGAGAGGGTTGCGACCTTTGCATCAACCTTTGCGACCTCTGCCAACTTGTCGTTCTCCCACTTGTCAACCTCCTCACGCACACGCTTGCCGATAACATTGTAGCGCAAGTATGCGAAGTTTGTGATACGGTTTGTAACCCAGAACATCGAACTATCCGAGTAGTGCAACATCGAGCCATTCTCCTCCGAGAGGCACCAAGGCACCTCGGTAGTGTTGCAATAGATTGGTGTCAAAGGCGAAGTCGCAGCATCGTCGGTACCAAACCAAAGGATACCAGTCTTGCCCTCACGAGCCTGACCGCAGAGCCAAAAACCTGTCTGCTGTGTTGCGGTAGCACGCTCGTTGCAGTACTCCACGCCATCAACCTTGAAATACATTGGTCGCCAACGATATGGGCAAGCATTGCCACCCGCACCTATATCAGTAGTCATATCCATCGGAGTACCCTCGTAGTGGTCACGCATAGCGTCAAACAACTGCTTTGGCGACACCTTCTGCGTAGGCTTCACCCACAATGGCATACGATTGGAAGGGTTGTGTCCCATTGCGTAGTCGGTATACTTCTCCATACCCTCGGCTACGGTGCGGAAGAATGCCCAAACACGAGCCTCACAGCCACGCAATGCACCAAAATCGAGTGGAGCATACGCATCGCAGAACGAGAACTCCTCGTCCTTGCCATTGAAGTATCCCATCTCACGAGCAAACGAAATCACATCGGGAGCATACAGGCAGTTCTCCTTGTCGTTGAGTGGGAAGGTTGTAATGCGAGCCTGGTTGGCGTGTCCCGATACATATCCATCAGGAATACGACGAGCAACCCAAACGATACCCTTGCGAAGATTATTGCCCTTATCATCAAGTTTTGAGCCTTTGCCGATAAGTTCCATAATCCAAGCCTCATTCTTGTCGGCAATGGAGAATGACTCTCCCGAAGAGGCGTAGCCATACTTGTTTGCCAAATCGACAATCACCTCGATAGCCTCACGAGCCGTTTTTGCACGCTGTAATGTGATGTAAATCAACGAGCCATAGTCCATAATACCCTTCTCGTCGAACAACTCGTGGCGACCACCATAGGTTGTCTCGGTGATGATAAGCGAGTGCTCGTTCATATTGCTTACGGTAGAATAGGTGGTAGAAACCTGCTCGATAAGACCGAGATAACGACCTGTATCCCACTCGTTTACCGCCAGCATCTTCGCCTTCTGCTTGCCTCCGTTGTGCTTGTAGAGTGCGCCATAGAGTTGGTGCGAGTCGGCTGCGTAGGTAACCATCACAGAGCCATCGGTCGAAGCTCCCTTCGTAACGATAAAGTTTGTGCAGGCAAATGCCGTAGCAGTGCCTACCAAAAGTGCAAATGTCAAAAGAAATCTCTTCATTATATAGTTTTTTTAGTTAATATCTATCTCCAAAAATCGACGAGCCAATGCGTACCATCGTAGAGCCACACCCTATTGCAAGTGCATAGTCGTCGGACATACCCATTGAGAGGGTATCGAACTCCTCGCCAAATAGTGGTTTGAGTTCGTTGTAGTGATGAGCAAGTTGCTCGAAATCGGCACGAACAATCTCCTCGTCGTCGGTGTTGGTTGCCATACCCATAACACCACGAACTCGAATGTTCTTCAATGCCGAGAACTCTTCACTACGCAGATAGTCAACGAGTTCCTCATATCTCCAACCCGTCTTGCTCTCCTCCTGCGCAATGTGTATTTCGAGCAGTATATCCACTACCCTGTCAATGCGTTGTGCCTCACGGTTGATGCACTCTATAAGGCGCACGCTGTCAACCGATTGCACGAGCGAAATGAATGGCACAATTTGGCGCACCTTGTTGGTCTGCAAGTGACCAATCATCTGCCACTCAATATCCTTCGGCAGAGTTTCGTGCTTGATGAGCAACTCCTGCACACGACTCTCGCCAAAGATGCGTTGCCCAGCCTCATAAGCCTCTTTTATGGCCTCTACGGGGTGGAATTTCGACACCGCCACAAGGGTAATGCCTTGCGGTAGCAAATCGTGTAACTCCTTTATTTTTGCGCCAATAGCCATTTTAACCTAATACTTTACTTTACTCGTAAAACCTTGCCAATAGGCAATACTGCATCTGCCTTGATACCGTTCAGACGACAAATTGCCGATACGGTTGTGTAGTTGCGCTTGGCAATAAGTCCGAGGTAGTCGCCACTGCGTACCTTGTAGTATCTGCGCTCCGCCGAGAGTTCAGCCTCCTTCTTGTCGGCATCGGCCAACACCTTCTCGCCATTCCAATCCTGCTCGTACTTGGAGTAGATACTGAAATAGGAGCGTTTCAGAAGCAGATGATCACGACGCAAATCGCCCGTAGCGAAATTTATAATGCGTTCAGGGTCAAATGACTGCCCCATATAGCGACACTCGAAGTGGAGGTGTGGGCCTGTACTGCGACCAGAGTTGCCGGCAAGAGCAATAGGCTGACCTGCCACTACCCTATCTCCCGCCTCGACCAATCGCTTGGAGAGGTGTCCGTGGTAGGTTTCGATGCCGTTATCGTGGCGAACAATTACGAGCGTTCCATATCCCGTATCTGTCGCTTTCGAGAAGCGCACACGACCATCAAATGCCGAGCATATTGTATCGCCAACCTTCACAGCAATATCTATTCCGTTGTGATTTACCCTTCTGCGCAAGCCATAGCGAGAGGTTATGCGTCCTTTAATCGGATAGCGATATGAACGCAACGAGTCTACCAAAGTGATAGGTACGGTACTCGGAATTTGCGATAACGCCACCGAATCACGATATGGCGAAATCTTCTCTGTGCTCCAATAGCGAGTAAATGCGGTAGAGTCCGCCTCAATCTTGGCTGTACGGATATAACGCCACGAATTGTCGTTGAAAAGCACAATTGAGAGGTGCTTGTCGGCTGTGGGAAGTGTATCCACAACAATTGCCGACTGCAACTTCTCGATAGGCTTTATAGCCAAAGAGTCAAGCGGATTTGCAAAGGTTGTTGCAATACCAACGCAAGTGAAAAGTATGGTAAGTAATCCCCTCATTAGTTTTCCGTTTTTAGCAGTTCCTCTGCCGCTTCTAATGCCTTATAGAACTCCTCGCCCCACTTGCGGATAATCGGCTCACGCAAACCCTTATACACGGGTATTGAGAGTTTGCAGCCATTCTCGCACGCAGGCTTGCAGATGTACCAGCGGTGGTAATTCAACCCTTCGCCTCCGTTGCGGAACTTCAACACTCGAATTGGGTAGAGGTGGCACGAAATAGGCTTCTGAAAGCCACATTTACCCTCACGATACGCCTTGTCGATAGCGCACAATGCTACGCCCTTTTCGTCGTAGCAGGTGAAGGCGCACTCACCACCATTGATAAGCGGTGTGGTGTAGTCGCCATCGCTATCCACAACCATAAAGCCCTGCTCCTCGACGGCTTTAATGCCTTCGGGTGTCATATAGGGCTTGTAGTTCTCGTACTCCTCTTCCAGAATATCCACCTCTTCGAGTTCGAGGGGAGCCCCCGCATCACCCTCGATGCAGCAGGCTCCCTTGCACTGCGATAAATCGCACGCAAACTTCTCCCTCAAAAGATCGGCACTAACAATTTTGCCTTCTATTTCAATCATAAATACCCTTTATTGCTCCTTTGCAGTAGTAGACTCATCGTAACCGTCAGCCTTGGCATTCCACATAGTGAGCAGTGTTACTGCACCGAGCAACGCCATAACAAGAATTGTTACATAGGCTGCATTCCAACCGTAGTGCTCTGCAACATAACCGAAGCCAACGCCCGAAATCAAGGTACTTGCATAACCAAAGATACCGAGAATGCCGTTAGCGGTAGCCGAAGCACGATTAGTTGCCTGATTAGCCGCTGCAATACCGAGCAACGCCTGTGGACCATAGATGAAGAAACCGATGAAGGTAAATGGTACGATCTGCAACCACCACGCTGAACCCTCTGGGATAATCCAGAAAATAGAGATAGATGCCGCAGCACCGAGCATACATACCAAGCAGGTGCGATGCGCTCTATTCTTGAAGAGGTGGTCGGTCAACCAACCGAAGAATACCATACCGATATTTCCTCCGATAAACTCGAATACGATACACAAAGTTGTTGCCATAGCCAACGACAAGCCCTTCGACTCGGTCAAGAGTGTTGGACCCCAGTCGAGCGCTGCAAAGCGAATAACATAGACAAAGAAGTTGGCCAATGCCAATGTCCAGATAAGGCGGTTTCCAAAGACCTTGCGACGAACAAATGCCTTGTACTCGGCACTCTCCTCTGGGGTGCGCACGATTGACTTCTTCTTGCCCATAACCTCTGGCAAACCCACATCCGATGGCGAGTCCTTCAATGTGAAGAACATTCCAATTGCGCCAGTGATAGCGAAGATTGCAGGGATGATGAAGCACCAACGCCAAGCGTAGTAGTGTGCAGCAAAGTTAAGCACCTTCGGGTCGGTGATGTCGAGTTTGAGGTTCTCTGCGATAGTTGCCACAGCCTCGGCATTTGCGCTCATATCTACGCCCAAGTGTGGCATAATATACCAGCCACAAAGACCAAATACAAGACCAGCACCGATTGAGTGCGACATATTCCATACCGACATCTTGGTAGCCAACTCCTTAGGGTGTATCCACTGGGTTAAGGTCTTGGTGCAAGGTGGCACGCCCATACCCTGCAAGTAGCCATTGATAACCCATACGATACCCATAAAGTAGAGCAATACGCTCGAAAAGGCTACGGTTGTACCCATATTGTTTGCCAATGCCACAATCCAGCCAGCGATAGTGTCGCTGAAACCGAAGAGTATATTTGCTACTGCGCACAGGAACAATCCCACCGAGAGTACGATACGGGCACTATTTCTATCCGAAATAATACCGTTCACAAAGCGGGATAAACCGTAGATGATACCGTGCAAGGTGAGGAACAAACCGAGCGACACCTTCGAAATGCCGAACTCGGCAGTCAAACCTGGCATCGCAATCGAGAAGTTCTTACGTACGAAGTAGAAGAGGGCATATCCCACCATTGTGATGATAATGGTGCGAATCTGCCAATATCCGAATGATCTTTTTGTCTTCTCCATACTTTAAACCTGGTATTTCAGTTATTTAACCTCCCAAATACCACCCTCGCCGAACAAACGCTCGGTCAACTCTGCCATAAAGCCGCAACGATATACTACATCGATGTTAGCGAAACGGCTACGCATATAAGGAATGTAAGAGAAGGTCTTGCGGAAACGCTCACGAGTTACGCCGATATGCTCTGGCTCGTATGGTGCGCCTACCAAGCGGAGGTTCTCTCGTACCTCTGCGAATGGGATAATCTGCTCACGAATCTGCTCCTTCAAGGTTGGCCAAGCCGCCTTCAAAGCCTCCAACTGCTTGCGCAAGCCCTCCTTGTCTACATACTTATCCTTGCTCTCCTTCAAACCACGAGCGATGTGGCCAGGCTTGCCCTCGAATACAGCACGAATCTCAACCTCCTGCTCTTCCCACGACTTCCAAGCCTCGACACACTTCTCAACATCGAGGTTCTCGATATCCTTCTCCAAGAGGAACTCCAACGATGCAGTCGAAGCCAATGTTCCGATACCTACCTTGAAACCGTGTGAAACGTGCTTACCCTCGAAGCACAAATCCTCCATATCCCAGCAGTGTGAGAACTGGTGCTCTGTGCCCGATGCAGGGCGTGATGACTGGATAGCCTGCATAGCAAAACCACTCATAAGCAAGCCCTCCGACAACGCCTCTGTCTTCTCTACATCGCCTGCAAAAACAGCCGCAGGGTCGCCCAAAGCCTCACGCAAACCATCCTGTACCAAATCCCAAGCGAACTTGTCGATAGCCTCGCTACCCATAGCATCAGCCAACATCCAATCTGCACCAGCAGGGATTTTAGCAATCAAATCGGCATAACCCGATGCAGCCAACTCCTTTGGTGCAGCCGCTGCAATAACTGGGTCCATAACGAAACCGTAAGGTGCAGGGCAATCGAAGGTCTGCTTGTTACCATCTTTGGTGATAGATGAGCCATAGGCGGTGTAACCATCCATCGAAGCGGCAGTACCTACGCACATATACTTACGACCAAGAAGGTGCGACACATACTTTGTCAAGTCGTTCATAACACCCGAACCTACTGCGATAGCCACAGCGTCGAGGGTTTTGAGGTGAGCCTCCAACTTCTCCACATGCTTCCACTCGGCATACAACTCCTCGTCGGTGAAGATAAATGGCTTCTCCTGTGGGATACCAGCCTCTTCGAGCGATGCGAATACCGCCTTACCTGCTACCTCCCAAGTGTTAAGGTCGGCTACGATGATAGCCTTCTGTGCTGGGAACAACTTTGCGAACATCTCGGCTGTACGAGCAACTACACCTGCGCCGATAATCAAATCTTTGGTGTCTGTTGTGCGCAAAAGAGCACTCTCTACTTTTGTCATAGTTTTATAAAATCTATTAGGTTAATATCTATTTCTTCTGTCCGTAGTATGCGTTTGCACCGTGCTTGCGCTCATAGTGCTTCTCCACGAGGTCGGGATTCATCTCAACCTTTGGATTGAGAGCCACAGTAATCGATGCCATTCGAGCAACCTCCTCCAACACTACGGCGTTGTAGACTGCATTTGCAGCGCTCTTACCCCAAGTGAATGGACCGTGATGCTTAACCAATACCGCAGGTGTGTGCATAGGGTTCATACCCTTAAATGTCTCGGCAATAATATCGCCTGTTGCAGCCTCGTAAGCCTCCGAAATCTGCTCGTGCGACATCTCGTCGGTGCAAGGCACATCGCAGTAGAAGGTGTCGGCGTGGGTTGTGCCGATGTTTGGAATTGAGAGTCCCGCCTGCGACCACGCAGTAGCGTAGGTTGAGTGAGTGTGTACCACACCACCCACCTCTGGGAAGTGGCGGTAGATAGCAAGGTGAGTCGGAGTGTCCGATGATGGGCGCAAATCGCCCTCTACGATATTGCCATCGAGGTCTACAACGACCATATCCTCAGCCTTCATATCGTCGTAACTTACGCCACTTGGCTTGATTACTACGAGTCCGCTCTCACGGTCAATGGCTGAAACATTTCCCCAGGTGAGAATTACGAGTTTGTTCTTTACGAGGTCGAGATTTGCCTCCAACACCTCTTGTTTAAGTTTTTCTAACATAGTTTTATTTTTTGGTTGTTCTCTTCTTTACTCCATTGTATCTGCTATCACCAAGTCGTACAACTCGCCGAGCGAGATGCCTGCGGTGCGTGCCTGCTTCGGCACGATGCTACCACTCGACATTCCGGGAATAGAGTTTACCTCGATAAGGTACGCCTTGCCCTCCTTGGTAACGATAAAGTCGATGCGGACAATGCCACGACAGCGACACGCCTTGTACGCCTCGACTGCGTCGTGTGCAATCATCTCGCTCCACTCCTCCGAGATTGGCGCAGGGGTAATCTCGTCGCTCATACCTGCGGTGTACTTCGCCTCGTAGTCGAAAAATGCCTTCTTCGACACAATCTCCGTAATAGGCAGAACAAGTGTCTTATTCTTTGTGATAAGCACTCCACAACCAAACTCACGACCAGTGATGCACTCCTCGCAAAGTACCTCGTCGCTCTCGGTAAATGCCAATCGCACAGCCTCCTCAATCTGCTCCACCTCGGTGACTCGTGTAACGCCAAAACTCGAACCGCTGGCGTTAGGCTTTACGAAGAGTGGCAACCCCAACTCCTCGGCAATAGCCTCCGCCGAGAATACCTCGCCCTTATGCAAGAATACCTCTCGTGCCACATTTATACCACGCTCGGCAACGGCTCGCTTGGTCGAAACCTTATCGAAAGTGATGGTCGAACTAACCTGCGAACACGACGAGTACGGGATACCCATCATATCCAAGTAGCCCTGCAACTTACCATCCTCGCCAGGTGTGCCGTGAATGATAATCAGCGCATACTCAAACTCGGTGCGCTCGCCCTCTACCGTGAGGGAAAAGTCGTTCTTATCAACCTCATACTTTTTGCCATTTGGCGCAGTGTATGACCAACTGCGGTGGTGGAGGTCGATGACCTTTACATCGTACTTCTCCGCATCGAGAGCCTCGCTTATCTGGTGTGCACTATTTAAGGCAATCTCACGCTCCGAAGAGTCGCCACCTGCCAAGAGTGCAATTCGTAACTTCTCCATATTAAAATTAAAAATTCTAATTACCTGTTTTTTCTCGCAGGGTTCCCCTGCGTTTACAAATCTGACCCACCCCCAAACCCCCGCCTCAGGCAGGGGCTTGGTCCGCTTACAGCGGATAAAGTCGTTTTATAGTTATCTATATAACTCGTTCTGTATTATGTATTTAGCCACCGCAGAGCAAACCTTGTCTGTAAAGTTCTTGCCTTCGGCAATCTCCTTGCGTATATCGGTTGCGGCGTAGTCAAAGAGTGGCGCATTTGCCAAAAAAGTGATTTTGTCGGCAAACTTCTTCACCGAGTAACCCTCACGAGGATAGACCAGTAGCGGATAATCCCGCAAAATCTCCTCGTACTCACGCCACTTGTCGAAGCACTCGATATTGTCTGCTCCGAGCAGTATCGAGAACTGCATCTCCGAGCCGAACTGCTCACGCAGGTAGCGCAGTGTATTTATGGTGTACGACGGCTTCTCCAACACAAACTCCACTGCCGAGACCTTTATCCTATCGGGATAGCGAGAGGCTTGGCACGCCATTTCGCACATCTCGTAGCGAGTGAACTCAGGAGCCAAGTCGCCCTGCTCCTTCAATGGGTTTTGGGGCGACACGATAAATATCAACTCATCGCACAGCCCCTGCTCCACCACCCACTCTGCGAGGGCGATATGCCCCTTGTGGATTGGGTTGAACGAGCCGAAGTATAGTGCTACGCTTTTCATTCAATTCAAAATGCAAAATTAGTTTTTATCACTTTTTTATCAATTTATCACTTTTTTATCACCCCTGAAAAAGTGATAAAAATGATAAAAATGATAAATCTACTCTGCCAAGAAGCAATCAATTATCTTGCGAGTATCGGCTACGGCAGTTGCGAGGTCATCATTTATGACCTTGTGGTCGAACTCTGGCGACTTCGAAATCTCGAACTCCGCCTTTGCTACTCGCTTGGCTATAACCTCTGGTGCATCGGTACCACGACCTTCCAATCGCTTCTGCAACTCGGCAATCGAAGGCGGCATAATAAAGATTGAGCAAGCCTTATCGCCGAAGATGCGTTTGAGGTTGATACCTCCCATCACATCTACATCGAAGATAATTACATTACCCTTCGACCAGATGCGCTCCATCTCGCTTTTGAGAGTGCCGTAGCAGGTACCAGCATATACCTCCTCCCACTCTACAAAACTATCCGATGCAACCTTCTCGGCGAACTCCTCCTGTGTGAGGAAGTAGTAATCTACTCCATTCTGCTCTACACCACGAGGTGCTCGTGAGGTTGCCGAAATCGAGAACTCGAACTGCGGATAGTGTTTCAACAGTTCACGCACAATAGTGGTCTTACCAGAGCCACTCGGTGCTGAAAATATAATAAGTTTTCCGTTCATACTATTGTTTAGTTAGGAGTTAGGGATTAGGAGTTAGGAGTTTTTATTAAATTTATCATTTTTATCATTTTTATCACTTTTTCAGGGGTGATAAAACGATGATAAATTGATAAAAAAAACTACTGTTTCGTCTATTGCTTTTATCATTTTTATCACTTTTATCACTTTTTCAGGTGTGATAAAGGATGATAAATGATAAAAACTACTCTCTACTCACTCCTAACTTCTATCTGTTTTACAAAATGTTAAGCACTTGCTCCTTAATCTTCTCCAACTCGTCCTTCATCTTAACGACCAACTTCTGAATATCGTGCTGGTTGGCCTTCGAGCCTGTGGTGTTAATCTCACGCCCCATCTCCTGAGCAATGAAGCCGAGTTTGCGACCAGCCTGCTCCTCGTTGTGAGCCACCTCACGGAAGTACTTGCAGTGGTTTTCGAGTCGCACCTTCTCCTCGGTGATGTCGAGTTTCTCGATGTAGAAAATCATCTCCTGCTCCAAGCGGTTGTTGTCAACCTCTACGCCCAACTTCTCGATACCCTCACGGATGCGCTGACGCACCGCCTCGGCACGCTGAGCCTCGAATGGGATAATCTCATTGCGCATCTGCTCAATCAAATCTACTCGGCGCAAAAGATCGGCAATAAGGATTGCGCCCTCCTGCTTGCGGAATGCGTCAAGCCTATCGATAGCGCCCTCTACGGCGGTCATAATTGCAGCCTTCTCGTCATCGGAAGTCTCCGCAGTATCATTTTGGATAACATTCGGCATCTTCATCACCGAAGGGATAATAGCCTCGTAATCGACCTGCACGCCTGCATAAGCCAGCGCCTCGTTCATCTGCTTGATGTAGGCAGCGAAGAGGGGCTTGTCGATGCGAGAGGCTGTTGCCACCTCATTTGAAGCCACCGAAATCATCAAATCAACCTTTCCACGCACCACACGCTTCGACACGAGTGAGCGAATCTCGTTTTCGAGTTCACGATATGCAACAGGGATTTTCAACCCCAAATCGAGTTGCTTGGAGTTGAGCGAGCGAATCTCCGCCGTAATAGTTTTGCCATTTACAACGACCTCGGACTTGCCGAAACCGGTCATAGATTTTTGCATAGTTACTTATGTATAATACTAATTGCGCAAAGATAGTAAAAAAAGTTGAGAGATGAAAGACGAAAGCGGAAAACTTTTCGTGCGACAACAAAAATGGCATTTAATGGCATTCGGGCTTTCAGCCCTGGATGGCAAGCGCAGTCTAACGACTGCTGAATGGCAGGTCGGCGAAACTATTTTTTTGTCATTAAGTGAGCGTTAGCGAACGAATGCCATTCGTTGTCATTCATTGCCATAAAAAAGAAAATCAATGTCCAAATGCTAACAAGATGATATTATCCTCCGAAGGAGGACCAAGTCCCACATTATCAACCGACGACAAACCGAGAGCAGAGTGTGCTTGCAGACTATGCCGAGGTGCGAAGGCGGAAGACCGAAGGTCAATGGGGGATTTAGGGGGTAATGTAAAGATTCTTATCCTTTTTTGTTTGTCATCAGACAAAAAAACAAAAAAGGGTAAGCTACTTATATCGCACCGCTACAACCGCATACCCTTGCTCAATTCCTTGCCTGGGGGAGTTCTGCAGGAGCTGGTCGTATAAGACTTACCCGAGGTGCAAAAGTAGAACTTTTTTTATATCTTTGCAAAAATTTTAGCGACAAAAGATGAAAAAAGTTCTCAAATATCTCTTGTGGGTGGCGGTTGTGGCAGTGTGTGGTCTGATACTACTCTACTCCGCTTTCTACGGCAAAGCCATTGGCACAGAGCGTATTATCTATATCAACCAAGCGACTCAATACAGTGATATTGTCGAGCAACTGCGCCCTGCGCTGCGCTCGAAGTTGCATCAACGAGCCTTCGACTTTTATGCCGAGCGACTCAACCTCGAAGAGCGTTTTCGCACAGGTCGCTACCTCTTTCAGGAGGGCGAGAGCGTTATTCGTGCGGTGCGCCGACTTGTTCTTGGCGAGCAAACCGCAGTAAAACTTGTTCTTGGCGAGGCTCGCACCCTCCCGCAGTTGGCAGGAAAAATCGCAAATCAGATAGAGGCAGACTCCGCTACCCTGCTCTCGGCTATGCGTAACAAGCAGTTGCGCAAGGAGTTAGGCTTTGTTAAGGATAGCACGATTGCAATGTTTGTGCCGAACACTTACGAGGTGTGGTGGGATGTTGCGCCAGAGCAACTTTTGCACCGCATAAAGCGAGAATATGACCGCTTTTGGAGTGCGGAGCGCACCGCAAAATTGAAGCGTTGTAAGTTGTCGAAATACGAGGTTATGACACTCGCTTCGATAGTCTATGAGGAGACAAAAATCCCGTCGGAGATGCGAATGATTGCAGGCGTGTATATCAACCGCTTGCGTGGTAAAATAGCACTCGGAGCCTGTCCGACAATCAAATATGCGATGGGCGATTTCGAGTTGCAACGCATTCTGCATAAGCACCTTACCTATCGCTCACCATTCAACACTTATATAAATCGTGGCTTGCCGCCTGCACCAATTTGCGTACCGAGCATCGAGGCGATAGATGCGGTATTGAACTACGCAGAACACAAATATCTCTACTTCTGCGCCCGCCCCGAATTGGACGGTCGCCACAACTTCGCCCGCACCTTGAAGGAGCACAACGCCAACGCCCAAAAGTACGCCAAGGCGATAGAGAAATTGAGAATTGAGAATTGAGAATTGAGAATGAAGAATTAGGCATTGGCTATTGTTTGCCAATATTCAGTGTTGCGAACAATCCACCACAATAGATAGAGCGCAATATATGCGTACACCATTGTTTGATGACTAACAAACGGTTTTATTGCTGCCGCAACTCTACTTATTGAAAAAGTTGAGTATAATATCGCCAATAAATAAGGTGCTACAAGAAACAAAAAAGGGTTTAGCATAAAAGCATCATAAAATCTACCATTCAGCAGTGCGTGCAGTGCCCGCTGACCACCACAAGATGGGCAGTCGTACCCCGTAAGCATCTTAAATGGGCATTTTGGTACAAAATATGATATCGCAGGGTCTATATAAAAGTATAGCAGTATCAAACATAAACCCACTACAACAAAAAGAGTAGTGGGTTTTACTATTTTCTTCATATTCTACTCTATCAATGAAGATACTCCAACGCCAACGGCTACAAAATATACAATCATAAATAGAATGTATAGCAACCAAAATGCACCACCTACATAAGCCGAAATCTTTGTCCATTTTTTTGCTTCGTTTGCTGCTTGAATAGCTGCTTCGTGGTGACCTTCACGCCACAATGTATCAACCTTGACTGAATATACGAGAGCTGGTATTCCAAATGGCCAACAGCAAAGCAAAGTTACGACTATTGCCCACGCAAGATGGTTGTCGGGTGGCAATTGTGCACTATTTGAACTTGTAGATTTAATCTCTTCCATATCTTTATGCTTATGCACAAATCTTATTTTCTTCTGAATCGGTAAATGCTCCCACCAGAATCATAATGAAATCTATCAATACCCAAATACCAAATCCTCCGAATGTAAGCAATTGTACTATACCTGTTCCAGTCTTACCAACATAGAAACGATGAATGCCTAAACCTCCAAGGAAGAAGCACAATAAGAGTGTTACAACCCAACTTTTTGAACTTTTTGTTTCGCTCATAACTATTTAAGTTTTTTGTTTGCCCACCAGCCTCGAATGTGCGATTGTTATAAAAAGAAAGTGTGAGGCTGATTTCGTCTATCTATTGAAGGTTGTGGAATGACCTAAATCGGAATAAACGATGCAATATCCCCACACTCGAATAGTATGGGAATGTGCAAAGAGTATGCACCGCCACATAACTATACAAGAAGTGAGTGCTATTCGTTAGTCCTCCGATTTTAGAAAACTTCCACATTTTCAATAAGGACAGCGCGAAAACACTTTCGTAAAATGTCTGCAACCTTTCGATTGCACCACAAATATAACAATTTATTTTTGATCGAGCAAAAAATACTACAAAAAGGCTAATGGCTAAAAGTTGTAAATAATTCTCAATTCTTAATTCTCAATTCTCAATTTTTAATTATCTTTGCAATGTTAAACAGCAAAGAAAATTTATGAAGCCTTCGATTTTTTTGAATGATATGCTCACCAAGGGTGCTATTCTTGGTGGCGTGATGTTGCTCTCGAATATTGCCGAAAATGCGATGCTCTACTACGGCAACAGCCCAAAATGGATTATGGTTTTGGGTGTTGAGTACCTGATTTCGTTGGTAGTATATTGCTACCTACTCTATCGCTTTACCAAAGGCTACGCAACTCTCGTATTGTCAGAGCGTAAGCAGATGCCGTTCTTTACATACGGCAACGGCCTTTCGTATGCTACGAGCGTTTCGATGTTGGCAGGTGTGATTGTGGCGCTCGGTGGTTATATGTTCCGCCACTATATCATTGGTTATGAGAACTATATCACCAATTATGTAAAGTTACTTCAAGGCTGGCTCTCGCAAGCAGAGATTCCTGCTTCAATGGTAGGCACTTATGACCAGATGTTCAAGACCATTCAGTCGCAGGAGGAGCCTTCGTTGATAGCCTCAATCTTCTCTGGCGTATGGACCTACCTGATGGCGGGAACATTCGTAGGTCTGATTGTTGCGGCTTTCACCAAGCGTGAGCCTAAAATTTTCGATAACCAGGAGAATCAAAATGAGCAATAAGATAGATGTATCGGTAGTTGTGCCCCTCTACAACGAGGAGGAGTCGCTACCCGAATTGATGGCGTGGATTGACCGTGTGTGCGCAGAGAGCAAACTCTCGTACGAGGTTATAATGGTCGATGACGGCTCTACGGACTCGTCTTGGAGCGTAGTCGAACAACTCAAAAAAGAGTATGGCGAGAAGTTGAAGGCGATTCGCTTTGCCCGCAACTACGGCAAATCGGCTGCACTCTACTGCGGTTTCGAGGTTGCCGAGGGCGAGGTGGTGTTTACTATGGATGCCGACTTGCAAGACTCGCCAGGCGAGATACCAGAGATGCGCCGTATGGTCTTGGAGGAGGGTTACGACCTCGTTTCGGGCTGGAAAAAACGCCGCTATGATCCACTCTCAAAGCGTCTGCCGAGCAAGTTCTTTAACGCTACGGCTCGTTGTGTGTCGGGTATTAAGTTGAACGACTTTAACTGCGGTTTGAAGTGCTACCGCAAGAAGGTTGTGAAGAGTATCGAGGTTTATGGCGAGATGCATCGCTATATCCCGATTTTAGCAAAATATGCTGGTTTTAAGCGCATTGGCGAGAAGGTTGTGCAACATCAGGCTCGCAAGTATGGCGTGTCGAAATTCGGCATCGAGCGAATGATTAAGGGCTATCTCGACCTTATCTCGGTAACCTTTATGTCACGCTTTGGCCGTTCGCCGATGTACTTCTTCGGCTCGCTCGGAACGCTTATGTTCTTGGTCGGTGGCTTCACTACCCTATGGGTTATCGCAGAAAAACTCTATAAGCAGTTCAACGACCTGCCACTCCGTGCTATTGCAGACCAGCCGTTGTTCTACTTGGCGATTTTGGCGATTATTTTGGGCGTGCAGTTGTTCCTCGCAGGTTTCTTGGGCGAGTTGATTAACCGCAATGCGACAGACAGAAATAGATATTTAATTGACGAAAAATTATGATTCAGAGAATACAGACACTCTACTTACTTTTGGCGGCTGCGATGATGTCGCTAACCCTGTTTTTGCCACTCGCAACGATTGTTTATGGTGGTAATGAACTCATTTTGAAGGCGTTTACGCTAAATGGCATTGAAGGCGTTGATACTACCCTGCCACTATATTTAGGCGTGCTATTGGCAGTAACTACGGCGTTGTTGCTGGCGATTATATTTATATATAAGAAGCGATTGGCGCAGATTCGTCTTTGCGTGTCGGCAATTGTATTGTTGCTCGGCTCGGCAGCACTTATCGGACTCTACTGCTATCGCTTGTGCGATATTTTGACGGGCGACTTGGTATTTACACTCGGTATTGCTTCGTTGATGCCTGTTGTTGCGATAATTCCCGTGGTGTTGGCGATTCGAGGCATTGCTAAGGATGAGGCACTTGTTCGCTCTCTCGACCGTATCAGATAGAGAAAATTTCAATAAAAACGAAATAAATTTGGCAGTAAAGAAAAAATTGCCTACATTTGCACCACCAAAAACGGAGATACTCCTATTTGGCACGATGAATCCGTAGCTCAGCAGGTAGAGCACAACACTTTTAATGTTGGGGTCCCGGGTTCGAGCCCCGGCGGATTCACGCAAAAGAGAAGGTCAAAAGCCTTCTCTTTTTGCGTGAATACATATGTTACCCACCCCCTAAATCCCCCTCCTGTGAGGGGGACTTATATGCAATCTACGCTTTGGCTTTGCCAGTCGAGCCCCGGCGGATTCACGGAGAAAGGACAGCTTTTAGGCTGTCTTTTTTCGTTTAATGGCGAGTTCCGAGGATAGTGTGTTGTCCTACCTTAAGTTTTTCGTTTTTTTTTAACTCTGAATAAAATAATTACTAACTTTGTATGCTAAACAACTATGACAATGACTGACCCACAACTTATATTCGGAATTTTGCAGAACGACGAGCGTGTGTGGAGGCACATTTGTCGAGAGATGAAGGCTGGATTTGCATCGATTCTTGGACAGACCTTCTCTGCAAGCAAGATTTCCAACGAGGATATTGAAGACTTATTTCAAGACTCACTGCTTGTGCTGATGCAGAGGATAAAGAGTGGCGATGTTGTGAGTTCTCGTGAGGGTGCGTTGTTTAGTTATCTTGTGCAGATTGGCAAACTTACAGCGTGTAATCTTCTCAGAAAAAAGAGAACGCTTGTGTCTGACGATGCGGTTACCTTTTCGCTTAATCTACATAATATAGAGGAGAGCGATATATCCGTAGATGAGAAGCAACAGATGCAGAATGATTTTCTTGACAAAGTGCTTGATTTGCTTCCTACGGAGTGTAGGACTCTGCTCAAATACTTTTATTGGAATCACAAGCCTATGGATGAGATAGCAAGCATTCTTGGAATGCGTAATGCCGATTCAGCCAAGAGCAAAAAGAGCAAGTGCATGAACAAAGTTAAGGAGATAGCCACACAACTTATCGAAAACGATGAGTTCGCAGAGGAGGCTGTGCGTAATGCCATAGAGCGTGCCGCACTTCGAGAGTTGATTGAGGAGGAGAGGTACAACGCAGATAACGGTTTCACGATGGCAGCGCTGAACATTGAGGATAAAGAAGATGACGAGTAGATTTAACAGACTTTGCTACTACGCCTCTACCCTATTATTCGGTCTGTTGGCAGTTCTTTTCTTGGGGGTGTTCGTTACATCGCTTGCAAAGAATGCCGTTGATATTTGGGTAAGAATAGGTTGGGATTGGCGACACACGGGCAACTATGTAGGGTTGTTAGTGGGTTTTGTCGCATACGGAGTTTTCGCCATCTCGCTCGCTACACTCAGAATCAGCCACAACTTGAAGTGGTTTATGAAGTTTACACACGAATTGACTCATACACTTGTGGCGTTGTTTTTCTTTAAGAAAATTAGCGAGTTTGTAGTAAGGGGAAAAGAATGCTATGTTAACTACAAAATGGGCAAATATGGAATAGGATATACAACTATTACTCTATCACCATACTGCATTCCAATCTATACTTTTATGATATTCCCATTCCGCTTTGCTGGTGATGCTCACTATATGGTAATCTTCGATGCGCTGATAGCATTTACCTACGCATTTCATATTCACGCATTCATCAAGCAGACACGCCTCTCGCAGTCGGATATAGAGAATTGCGGTGTAGCAAAATCGGTAGCATTTCTTGCGTTTACCCATCTGGCGGTGGCATCTCTTATTCTTGCTACTCCGAAGGGTGGAGTTTTGAAGGCTATTATCAGGGTGTTTTGGGAGTACCCTATGCAAATACTCACTAATCCATTGGGCTGGGCACACGAGATTATCAACTATTTTTAACATCAACATCATCGAGAGGAAATAAAAGATATAGTTTTAGGCTTGCGAAGCCCGAGAAACCGCAGTTTACTATGCGTAAATGAGGATTTTGAGGGCAAGCGTAACGACAAAATATACTTTTATTCTCTATCGAGCGGTTATCTTTTTCATAATGCGACATTATAGATTTAATAACACTCTAAAATTTAAGCATTATGAAGAAAATCTTTTTTATTGCGATTATTTCGCTCGTTTCAGTTTTTTGTGTTGCAGCAACTACCGCAGATGTAACCGCTACAACTAACTACACATCCTCTGTAACTGCAAAAATTTCAGGCGTAGATGAGGTGATTGACTTTGACACCAAGACTTTGGTTGCCATCTACAATCTTATGCCACAGAAAGTAAAGCAACTTTGCGTGAGCAGTTACAAGACAATCGCACCACGAGTTGAGAGGTCAGTTGGTAAGAGTTTCACTTTTGAAGGCGTAGCAATTACTCCTATCGAAACTGCAAATGGCATAAACCTCAAATTCAGTTGCGGAGGGCACACGCTCGTAGTAGAGGACTACACAAAGGCGGAGTTTGACAGAATCTTTGTTTGTAGTAAAAGAGGTTAATAAAAGCAACTTTTATAAGCGTTTGGAGCGTGCTTGCAAAACAGACCCCTCGCATTGGAATTACGATGATGAAGGTGCTTATAGTTATTGGATATTCCCAGACCAACACCCCGTTGACCGAAGCCGTGGAATGTGCGACAGAATGGTAACAATGGAGGATGGCAGTTTGGTTAAAGATTGGGACGGAGATTTTATATCAGTAGAGGTGCAGAGAGATACTATTATTTTACAAAAAGGTTGGGTGAGATAAATAAAAACACACTTTATGAAAAATACATTTATAATTTTTGCAATAATTTTGGCTACGGTGGCATTGCCATTCAGTCCGATGTTGGTTGAGTTGGCAACTGCTCAATCTCAACCCATAAAGGAGATTGTAAAGGAGGGTGATGTTATTTTCCAGACAACGCAATCGAGGCAATCGCCACTTATTCAGATTGCTACTCGCTCGAAGATTTCTCACTGCGGAATTGTGGTGATGAAGAACGGCAAGCCCTATGTTCTTGAAACATTGAACACTCTGAAACTTACTCCACTTGATAAGTTTGTAGCACGGAGCAAAGGGGGAAGATATTGGTTGAAGCGTTCCGATAAGGATAATATCAAAATCCGATACGATCACTATTTAGGCAAGCCTTACGATGTGGCATTTAGGTTAGACAATGACATCTACTACTGCTCGGAGTTGGTCTATGACATCTACAAAAAGCAGTTAGGCATAGAGTTATGCAAGCCCAAGAAGATTGACGACTATCTTATCTTTTGCGCCGACAGACTCCCCAAAATCAAAAAGGAGATGAAGCGTCGTGGCATTAAAAAAGAGCAATATGCTGTTGCGCCTGTGGATGTGTTTAGGTCGGACAAGTTAAAGTTTGTTAAGTAATGAAGAGAAAATAGTGGTGAGGTGGGTGTATAACAACCTATTAGGTCTTCTTGGAAATATCCTATCACAACTTCGTACAAAAAAACAGCTAATTCATACATTGCTATCCGTTTTTTGTGTGAATTATACAAATCCTTTTTATCTTTGCATTGCAACCCAATAAGAATGAAGAAGTATTTGGTCATATCAACTGCCACCGACTTGGTGCGTGTTGCTCCGGAGAAGATTGTCTATATCTCCTCCGATGGCAACTACTCTACCCTTGTGTTGGCAAATGATGAGACCAGAGTACTTACTTTGCAGTTGGGGCAGGTCGAAAGATTGATCGAAAGTCAACTTGGCAAGGAGGGTAATACCTTCATTCGCATCGGTCGCAGTCATATTATTAACCGCTCGTACATCTATTACATAAATGTATCGAGGCAAAAACTTGTGTTGTCTGACAATGACAGATTTAGCCATATGCTAAATCCCTCGAAAGAGGCATTAGGACAACTAAAAGAGTTGTTAGAAAGGGATTTACGATGAAAAAAGTATCGTACGATATGCGTGATGATGAAATCCGCATTTTGGGAGATTCACCAAAGTCGCCTTCTGGTAAGCCAGGAGGTACTAAGTGGTTACTTGCGCTTGTAATAGTAATCTTTACGATGTTGTTTCTGATAGCATTATCCGAATACAAACAACAGAATGTCGATGAAGGTCGACTTGCATACTTTGAAAGGTATGTTGAACACGCCGAAGTTCCTAAGGAGCGCAGAACTCCATTTGGCAGAGTCGTAGATGATCATGTTGGTGGATTTTGCGAGATTAAAGATACTATTATAAATGACATTCCACTGAAACTTTACATACCACATAATGCCGATATGACTCTTCATATCGGGCGCATACCTCAGGAGGATGAGAGCGTTATCTATGTTGCCCAGGCGGCAGATGTTCGTGCCGACAATGGCGGAATAGTTGGTGCTTTTGTACTAAATGGCAAACCGTTGGCTTGGGGGCTCTCAAAAAGAGGATATTGCGCCTCGATTAACGGAGAGATCTCGATAGGCGTAGCCGAGAACACCCATCTCTTTGAGCAAGCCACTGAGGAAGGCGGTTATTTCTTCCGACAATATCCACTTGTAGACAATGGCCGTTTGGTAGAGAATGAGCCTAAGGGCAAGTCGGTGCGCCGAGCGATTTGCAACAGAATAGGCGAAATATTTATGGTTGAAACCTATATGCCGGAGTCATTCCACGATTTTTCGCAAGCATTAGTCGATTTAGGCGTTGATAATGCAGTATATCTCGTTGGATCATCGGCACATGGTTGGGCGATTAATGAAGATGGAGAGCGACACGAGTGGGGTAAAATGAATATCTATCGAGGTCGTCGTGGAATGCCAAAGAATACAAGTTATATCGTATGGAGAAAGAGATTATAAAATTATAGAATTGTTCGAAATTTAGGATAAAATATAGTTTCGTACATTGCAATTTAGATTTCGTACAGCCAAGCATTTTTTGCTTGGTTGTACGCTTTTTTACTACCACCTTTGTAGCAACAGAAAATCAAAATTAAATTTCAAACACTATGAAAAACTCACAAATCCTTGCCGAGATTAAGGAGTCGGCAAAAACGCTATTCAGCGCAATTATTACCCTTATTAGCCCGCTTATTAATGCGGTGGCAACCCTCATTAAGTACTCGTGGAAATTGACGAGGCTTGTGATTATTGTTGGCGTTGTCGCCTTGATTGTTGCGATGTGTGTAAGTCGCAGTACCTATCACAAAATATCATCTCGCTACTATGTTTATAAGTACGATGTGGTTGATCGCTATCGTGTCAAGGATATGCAGAATGACAAATGGGTTACCGGCTATCTCACATCAGTTGAGAAGAACTTTGGTTGCGACTCGTTAGTTCGCATCTCAAAGAAGGATATCTTCGGCAACAACAAGCGTTATGGTTACCTCGATGTTCGTTCGGGTACAATTGCTATTGAGCCACAGTTTTGTGCGGCAGGAGTATTTTCGGAAGGTTTGGCTGCCGCTTCCAATGGTGAGGAGAGAGGCTTTATAGATACAACCGGTAAATTTGTCGTTAAGTTCAATGAAAAATTGACCGATATAGGAAACATGGTACTTAATAATGGTCACACTATTGCCCACCCTTTCAACCTGGACAAGCAAACCGGCTATGGAGTGGTCAATACAAAGGGTGAGTGGATGATTGAACCTATCTACGAAAAAATTGTAAGAAGTACTCAAAACTGCTATATAGTAAGCACCGAATTTAGAGAGGGTTTATGGAGCGTTGAAAAAGGCTGGATTATTGAGCCTGAGTGTATAAGTATTGAGCCTTACAACTGCGATGAAGGTTTTTCAGTCCTCTGCGAGAATAGGTATTATATAATAGATGCAGATGGTAACATCATCAATCCGTTTGTGTTTAGTTATACCGAGATGCTGACATATCAAGCGGCTGGTGACAATAGCGAGATTAGTAGAGCATCTGATTATATGTTGTTCGGTTTAGACGAGAAGTGTGTTGGTGTCTATAATATCCGCACAAACAAGGTTGTAATACCTGCTAAATATACATACATATATATGGCCTCAAAGGATATTTTCGTAGTGCAGGATGGCATGGGTATCGAGTATTTAGTCGATAAGAACAGCAATGTGATTAAGCCTATAAATGTTAATGTAAACTAAAAATCAAGGAGGAACTGAATTATGAAAGAGTTTAGCAATGTGTGGTTAGTCGTTATTTTGTTGGTAGTTGCAGTTATTTGTGCTACGGTTGGGGTGTATTTGCTTATGTCATCAAAGCAAACACAATCTGTCAAAGCAAAAGAGGATAATCGAAATGCCGTTCATCGTGCGTTGGCGGATAGCACCGAAACAAAGATCTACAACCTTATCATTATTGATGAGAGTGGCTCAATGGGATGTATTCGCCAACAAGCGATGGACAGTGTAAACGAAACTATCCAGACCATTCGTGCAGCACAGAAGCGAAACGAAAATCAGGAGCATTTTGTAACGCTTGTAACATTCAACGACACTGTGACCATTGTCAATGACTGCGCTCCTATAAATGAGATTAAGGAGCTGACCGCAGAGAGTTATCGTCCGGATTGTTGCACTGCACTTTACGATGCTATGGGCATATCGTTGAGCGCCTTGCGGAAGAAGGTCTCGAAAGAGGATAAGGTATTGGTAACGATTGTTACCGATGGTTACGAAAATGCTTCGCAGGAGTATAACCTTCGAACAATTAAGGCACTTGTCGAAGAGTTGAAGGCCAACGGTTGGGTGTTTGCCTATCTCGGTGCAAATCAGGATGCTGAGGA
>JAGCLL010000014.1 GCA_017647025.1 Alistipes sp.
GGGTAAGTACTACTTCCTCTCTGGTTTCACCGCTAAGTTGGCAGGTACTGAGCGTGGTATCACCGAGCCTACTCCAACTTTCTCGGCTTGCTTCGGTCAGGCATTCTTGGAGTTGCACCCTACAAAGTACGCTGAGGAGTTGGTTAAGCGTATGGAGAAGAGCGGTGCTAAGGCATACCTCGTAAACACTGGTTGGAACGGTACTGGCAAGCGTATCTCTATCAAGGATACTCGTGGTATCATCGACGCAATCCTCGACGGTGCTATCTTGGAGGCTCCTACAAAGAAGATTCCAGTATTCGACTTTGAGGTTCCAACTGCACTTCCAGGTGTAGATCCTGCAATCCTCGACCCACGCGACACTTATGCTGACGCAGCAGAGTGGGAGGCTAAGGCAGCAGACCTCGCTGGCCGTTTCATCAAGAACTTCGGCAAGTACACTACTAACGAGGCTGGTAAGGCTTTGGTTGAGGCTGGTCCAAAGTTGTAATAAACGACTGAACGGTGGAGCAACAAACTCCACCTTCACAATAGCAGATAGGCTGTCCGACCTTAGGGTTGCGACAGCCTATCTTGCCTTTGGGAATATCGTTGACCTTAAATAAAAACATAGAATTTGTATAACAAGAGCTATTTTGAAGCTGCTCGCAGTTCGTAAAAGCGCAGTTTACTTGGCGTAAATGAGCATTTTACGGACAAGGCAGATGCCGAAAGAGCCTTGTTATACAAATTCCTTATAAAAGTTCTCTAATTGTTGATAACTTGCTCGCTCAAAAGCCGAGTTTGCCACAATAATTGCATAAATTTGTAGTTAGAATAAAAAAACAAAGAGATAATGAACGAGAATCAACAACACGGAATAGATGTAGAGTTGGATAGCGAGGTGGCACAAGGGCACTACTCTAACCTTGCCATCATCTCCCACTCGACCTCGGAATTCATCCTCGATTTTGCAGCCATTTTGCCAGGCTTGCCAAAGGCGAAGGTGAAGAGCCGCATCATCCTCACCCCCCGAGCACGCCAAGCGACTTCTAATGTCGTTGCAAGATAATATCGCTCGCTACGAAACAAATGTTGGTCGCATCCAACTTCAACAACACGAGGCGCAGATGCAATTCCACAACAAACTCAATTAAGTGTGGGCGTGGTTTTAATTTTGCCTTCGGTGCAGCCGAAGGCTTTTTTGTTTTCGGAAGAAAGGGGTTAAATTTGACAATCAAAACGCTTTTTTATATCTTTGCGCTATGGATATAATGTTTCATACCGACGACTGCAACTACCGCCTGCCACAAAAGCGCCTGATGCGCCGTTGGTTGCGTGAGGTGGCACAGCAGGAGGGAGGCTACGAGATTAGCGAGATAAATTATGTTTTCTGCTCGGCAGAGCGCCATCGTGCGATGAATATCGAGTTCCTCGGCCACGACTACTTCACCGATATTATCACTTTCGATGATAGCAACCTGAAAGAGGGCTTTATTGCGGGCGACATCTTCATCGACATCGAGACCGTGCGTGACAATGCACGACTCTACGGTGCAACGGCTCGCCAGGAGATGCTCCGAGTGATAGTTCACGGCGTACTGCACCTCTGCGGTCAGAAGGACAAAACCCCTCGCACCGAGAAGCAGATGCACAAGAAGGAGGATAAGTATCTCGCTTTGCTCGATAAATTGAGAATTGAGAATTGAGAATTATAAAAATAATATACCTTTAATTGTCAATTAAAAAGGCTATAAGCCTTTCAAA
>JAGCLL010000102.1 GCA_017647025.1 Alistipes sp.
ACTGCGGTGCCGAAGCAACCGACGAAAGGTGGATGTGGTCGCCCGACTTAATCGCTTTGACGGCCTCTTCCGGAGTAACAAATTTAATCATAGTTTCCTGAAAGTTTTAGGGTTTATTTTAATTTTTAATTTTGCATTCTGAATTTTGAATTTTGCATTCAAAGTTAAGCGCACTACTTGCGCTTAACTTCTACCTGCTCGTATCCCTCGATAATATCGCCAATCTTGATATCGTTGTACGACTCGATGTTCAAACCGCAATCCATACCCGAAGTAACCTCCTTTACATCGTCCTTGAAGCGCTTCAACGAGCCAAGACGACCAGTGTGGATAACGATACCGTCACGGATTACACGCACAGGGGTGTGGCGGGTAATCTTACCCTCACGCACGATACCTCCGGCGATAGTTCCAACCTTCGAAATCTTGAAGGTTTCGAGTACCTCAATCGAGCAGACAATCTCCTCCTTCATCACCGGCTCCAACATACCCTCGATAGCATCCTTGATATCGTTGATAGCGTCGTAGATGATAGAGTAGAGGCGAATCTCAATCTCCTCCTGCTCGGCAACCTTGCGAGCCGCAGCCGAAGGACGCACCTGGAAACCTACGATGATGGCGTTCGAAGCGGCAGCGAGCAATACATCGCTCTCCGAAATCTGACCTACTGCCGAGTGAATAACATTTACCTGAACGCTCTCCTTCGACAACTTGATGAGCGAGCCTGACATAGCCTCTACCGAGCCGTCAACATCACCCTTAACGATGATATTCAACTCCTTGAACGAGCCGATAGCGATACGACGACCAATCTCGTCGAGAGTTACATGCTTCTGAGTCATAATGCCCTGCATACGCTGCAACTGCTCACGCTTGTTTGCAATCTCACGAGCCGAACGGTCATCCTCCATTACATTGATTGAATCACCTGCCTGTGGCGCACCGTTCAAACCGAGCAACTGTACCGGAGTCGAAGGGCCTGCCTCCTTAACCTTGTTACCATTCTCGTCGAACATAGCCTTAACACGACCTGTGTATACCCCCGAAAGGATTACATCGCCCACATGGAGTGTTCCCTCCTGCACGAGTACTGTCGAAACATATCCACGACCCTTATCCAAAGTCGATTCGATTATAGTACCCTTAGCCTTCTTGTTAGGGTTAGCCTTCAAGTCGAGCATCTCGGCCTCCAACAATACCTTTTCGAGCAACTTGTCGAGGTTGAGTCCCTGCTTTGCTGAAACATCCTGGCTCTGGTACTTACCACCCCAATCCTCCACGAGCAAGTTCATCTGCGAGAGTTGCTCCTTGATATGGTCAGGGTTAGCCTGTGGCTTATCTATCTTGTTGATTGCGAACACCATAGGCACACCTGCCGCCTGTGCGTGGTTGATAGCCTCGACGGTCTGTGGCATCACCTTATCGTCTGCTGCTACGATGATAATCGCAACATCGGTAATCTTCGCACCACGAGCACGCATCGCTGTAAATGCCTCGTGACCTGGGGTATCGAGGAATGTGATTTTCTGACCATTGAGGTTTACCGAGTAAGCACCGATGTGCTGGGTGATACCTCCTGCCTCGCCAGCGGTAACATTTGTCTTACGGATATTATCCAAGAGCGAAGTCTTACCGTGGTCAACATGTCCCATTACGGTTACGATTGGTGGGCGTGGGAGCAAATCTTCGGCAGTATCTACCTCCTCATCGTTGATAGCCTCCTGAATCTCTGCCGAAACGAACTCTACGGTGAAGCCGAACTCCTCGGCAACCACCACCAAAGCCTCAGCATCAAGACGCTGGTTGATTGATACCATCAAGCCGAGGTTCATACAAGCCGAGATAACCTCCATTGGCGAGA
>JAGCLL010000103.1 GCA_017647025.1 Alistipes sp.
AATGCGCTCACGCAAGCCCGCAAAGATTACGAGTGCCAAAGCGAAGCCCAAGGCGGTTGCCACATTATAGACTACGCCCTGCAACAACGAAAACTCCTTCTGAATCATCAAGATTGCCACACCAAGCACTGCGCAGTTGGTAGTAATCAACGGAAGGAAGATACCCAACGCCTGATACAACGATGGCGACACCTTCTTCAAAACAATCTCCACCATCTGCACCAACGCCGCAATAACGAGGATAAAGACAATCGTCTGCATATACTCGATACCGAATGGCACAAGGATATAGGTCTGAATAAGCCAAGTAACCACCGCCGACAACGCCATAACGAAGGTTACCGCTGCACCCATACCCATCGAGGTTTCGACCTTCGACGATACGCCCAAGAATGGGCAGATGCCGAGGAATTGCGCCAGCACGACATTATTTACGAATATCGCACCTATGATAATTGCAAAATATGTAATCTCCATAGCCCTATTTCTTTAAGAATTTGTTGAATAATACCATCAAGAAGCCAAGCACCAAGAATCCGCCTGGAGCGAGTACAAACACCAAAGGCATATAGTCGCCACAACCGAGGTCATAGCCAAAAATTGCACCGCTACCTAACACCTCTCGCACTGCGCCGATAACGGTCAACGACAAGGTGAAGCCCAAGCCGATACCTACACCATCGAGAGCCGAGTCGAGGGCGTTATTCTTCGATGCGAAAGCCTCGGCACGACCGAGGATAATGCAGTTCACCACAATCAGCGGAATAAAGACACCGAGCGATGCGTAGAGCGAAGGTACAAACGCCTGCATCAACATCTGAATAACGGTTACGAAAGATGCGATAACCACGATAAACGCAGGAATACGCACCTTATCGGGAATTACATTCTTAATGAGCGAGATTACGATATTCGACATAATCAACACCGCCATAGTCGCCACACCCATACCAAAGCCATTCTCTGCCGAGGTGGTAGTTCCGAGTGTAGGACACATACCCAAGACCAAAACGAAGGTCGGGTTCTCTTTGATAACTCCTCGCCAAGTAAGCAGAAGTTTATCTTTCAAGAAAGTTGTTACTCTATTTGCCATAATTACTCCTTTCCTCTTTTAGGTTCAAAGTTTCCGTGGTTGGAATCCTCTCCACCTTTTGTTTGTGATGCACCCGTAGTGGCCTGCACCTCTTTCTCCCAGCCTGCAACAACCTTAAACACCGAGTAAGCACGAGCCAACGCCTCGGCATACGCACGAGAAGAGATTGTCGCTGCGGTCAAAGCATCGATATCGCCACCATCTTTACGCACCTTGAAGTTAAACTGCGGTGCAGACTTACCTTTCACGCTCTCCACAAGAGGATTGCCCTCCTCGGTCATCTTTGCGCCAAGACCTGGGGTTTCCGCCTGCTCCAAAACATTGACATTCAAAACTGTACCCTTCGTATCGAAGCCGACCATCAAGCGTACCAAGCCACTAAAACCACTCTTTGTTGCCGACTCAACAGCGTAGCCTACAACCTCGCCATCTTTGGTCGCTTTATAAGCGATAATAAGCAACTCGTCTGCTGTATGCTCGCTCTTCTCGGTTGCATCGAACTCTGGCAAGACCTCTGCCAATGCCGCCTTAACTGCCGCCGCTTTTGCCTCTGCGATAGGCTCCTCGGTAATCATATTTACAAAACCTACGCAAGCCGACGAGATGAGGGTGATGCAGAAAAGCACCAACACCATATTCTTCAATGAACTCTTCATATCGCCCTCCTACTTTTTAGCACCGAAACGGCGTGGTTTAATATACTTATTTATAAGAGGTACTACGCTATTCATAATAAGGATAGCAAACGACATACCCTCTGGATATGCGCCCCACAAGCGGATAATCATAGTCAGCGCACCTATGCCAACACCATATATAACCATTCCCTTGGTCGTCATTGGCGAGGTTACATAGTCCGTTGCCATAAATACCGCACCAAGCACTACTCCACCACTCAACAAGTGGAATAATGCGAAATTTGATGCAAGATGCGGCGTATCGAACGAAAATGCACCATAGAGCGCTGCAAAGATTGCAACGGTAGCCAAAATCGACACCGGAATATGCCAAGTGATAACTCGACGCACCAGCAAGTAGGCAAAACCGAGCAAGAGTGCCAAAGTGGCAACCTCTCCAAACGAGCCAGCCATATTGCCTGCTAACATTCCGAGCATATCATACTCTGCAAAGTTCAACAAGCCAGCCTTGGCAGCAGCCAGCGGTGTCGCACCCGAATAGGCATCGACAAAGCCCTCGGTTGAAGGCATTGCAAACGATGTCATCTGCACAGGGTAGGCAATCAAGAGGAATACTCGTGCTACGATTGCAGGGTTGAACGGGTTTTTGCCAAGACCTCCGAAAGGCATCTTTGCAACACCAATTGCGACCAATGCACCCACTACAACAATCCACAACGGAATGTTTGCCGGCATATTCATCGCCAAAAGCAAGCCTGTAACCACAGCCGAGAGGTTGGTTATGGTCTGCTTACCACGCACAAAAAATTTCTGAATTAACGCCTCAAAGAGCACGCAGCAACCAATAGACATTGCTGTAATACCCAACACGCCCCAGCCATATACATAGACCGACACCGCCAACGCAGGCAACAGTGCGATAATCACATCACCCATTAACCTTGTTGTCGAAAGGGAACTATGAATATGAGGAGCCGAGGCTACAATAGTTCTGTTTGCCATATCTTTTTCTCCTTTATTTCTTTGCGTTACGAGCACGGATAATACCCATTACAGTCTGCTTACCAAGGCGTACATAGTCCAACAACGGAAGGTTGGCAGGACAGGTAAATTGGCAACATCCACACTCAATACAACTTACAATATCATTCTGCTCCATCGCCTCCCAAGCCTTCTTCTTAGACTGCTTTGCGAGGAGGTAAGGCTCCAAGCCCATTGGGCAAGCCTCAACACACTTTGCACACTTGATACAAGCCGAAGGCTCACCACGCAACGCCTCTGCGCCACTCAAAATGGTAATTCCCGAACAACCCTTCATTACGGGCGACTGCAAGTTCGACATCGGGCGTCCCATCATAGGACCTCCGTTCAGCACTCGGTTATCGCCCTCTGGCAGACCTCCACACTTCTCTATGAGAGCCGAAACAGGTGTTCCGAAACGAGTAAGCAAATTCTTTGTATCCTTTATGCTCTTGCCCGTAACAGTTACTACACGCTGAACAAGTGGCTTATTCTTCTGCACCGCCTCGTATACTGCCACCGCAGTCGATGCGTTGCAAACTACTGCGCCAACATCAATCGGAAGTGCTGGCGGAGCAGGAACTTCACGACCTGTAACTGCTGCGATAAGTTGCTTCTCGCCACCCTGCGGATACATAGTTTTGAGAGCCTTGACCTCAATACCATTGTAGCCCTTTGCCAACTCACGAAGGTGCTTGATAGCGTCAGGTTTGTTATTCTCGACACCAATCACAGCCTTATCAACCGATACCGCCTTCATCAAAATCGAAGTACCGACCAACAACTCTTCGCCACGCTCCAACATTGTACGATAGTCCGAGGTGAGGTATGGCTCACACTCCACGCCATTGATAATCAAAATCTCAGCCTTCTTACCATCAGGTATTGAGAGTTTTACATGGGTTGGGAATGTTGCACCACCCATACCTACGATACCTGCCTCCTTGATGCGAGCAATAATCTCGGCAGCAGAGAGGTTGCACTCCTTAACGAGGTCAGCAGAGAGGTCAATACCCTCTGCCCACTCATCGCCCTCACGCTTGATGGTAACCATCATCTGGCGCAGACCTTGACCATTTGGTTGCAAATCTACCGCCGTAACCGTACCCGAAACAGGGGCGTGGATATTTGCCGACATAAAGCCCGTAGCCTCGGCAATCTTCTCTCCCACCTTCACCATATCGCCCTTCTTCACGAGAGCCGTAGCAGGTGCTCCGATATGTTGTGCGAGCGGGATATTCACGACATCGGGCAACTCCATCACCTCAATCGCCTTTGCCTTGCTCCACTTCTTATTGTCTGACGGATGAACTCCGCCAATCGGAAATGTTTTCATATTTTTTTGCTTTTAGCCATTGGCTTTTTTATTTAGTTTCAGTTTTGGTTTCTGGTTTCTCCTTTGGAGGGAGTGGAGCGAGTCCAATCATCTTGATTGCTCCGGTTGGACACTCCGCAACGCACTTACGGCACAAACGACACTTTGTAGAGTCGATAAATGCCAAGTTATTCTCTATGGTGATAGCACCAAACTCGCAAACCTTCGAACACTTGCCACAGCCGATACAGCCCGCCTTGCAAGCCTTCATCGTAACTGCACCCTTATCCTTCGACACGCACGACACATAGATTGCTCTATTCTTTGGCCACTTCTTACGCAACTCGATTACTCCCTTTGGACAAGCCTTAACGCAAGCACCACAAGCGGTACACTTGTCGGCATCAACCTCTGCCAAGCCCGTTTCAGGGTTGATATGAATAGCATCGAAAGCACACGCCTCAACGCAATCGCCATAGCCCAAACAGCCGTAGGCACAATTTGTTTCGCCTACATAGGTTGCCGAGGCAATAGCGCACGACTTCGTTCCAGCATAGGTCGAGGTGCGAGGTCGTTTCTCGCAACTGCCACCACAACGAACAGTCGCTACTTGTGCCTCCTTAACTGGAGCAGCCTTGCCGAGATAGTCAGCAACAGCCTTCATACAGTCAGCACCACCCACCGAGCAATACAACGAGGATATATCCTCCTGCTCAACCAACGCACAAGCCAATCCACGACAGCCTGGAAAACCGCAACCACCGCAATTTGCTCCTGGGAGCATCTTCTCGACATCGTCTATGCGAGGATCCTCCTCAACCTTGAACTTCTGCGCCACGATGTAGAGAATAATCGCTGCTACAACGCCAATCACGCAGAGTGTCGCAATTGTAAAAAGTAGAGTATTCATATCTTGTTTATAGTAAAAATTACCTTTTTCGAGAGTCTGTCCTTAAAGAGTGCCAGCACAACAAAATAAAGCGCCTGTGAGCCAAGTCCAACGATGGCAGAGATACCGTCCGAGTACCCTAATAGTTGGGCTATAATCATAGTAAGCAGAAGAACAAACAAAGGAGCAACATAGCACAACAGTACTGCCACCACGCCAAGCGACTGTTTGGCTCCAACCTTCACGCACTCACCTACCGAGTAGCATAAAGCCTCCGAAGTGGCGACCTCAATCTCTCGCTTTGTAGTATGCCCCATAGCGCACGACCTGCGAGCCGAACATCTGCCACACGCCTCGTTCACCTCTATCGTAACACGCACAATACCCTCCTCAACGGAGAGTACTACGCCTTTGTGCTCTATTTGTTCTGGCTGTTTCACGAAAATCCCAATATACATTATTAGAGAACTATTTTTGAGCAGATTTTTATTTGCGAAAGGCAGATAATAGTGGGGCTATTTTCAAGTTTCGCAAATAGAAATATGTCAAAAAGAGGCTCTAATCTCCATACTTATTGATGAGTGGCATCAGACGCTCGTGTCCGAATGCACACGCCGACAATCGCAATACCGGAGGATACTGATAACGCTTCTTCTCGTTCTGCATAACCATCGAGTGAATCTTCTCGACAACCTCTGCATCGAAGCCCGCATTGATAATCTCCTCACGGTGCTGTCCCTGCTCAATCATTCGCATCAATATCGCATCGACAACATTGTATGGTGGAAGGTAGTCGCTATCCTTCTGTCCCGGATGCAACTCCGAAGATGGCTCTTTTTCGAGGATATTTTCAGGTATAACATCGCCCTTCAACTTGTTGATATAACGAGCCAAGTCATACATCTCGGTCTTATAAAGGTCGCCCGTAACACTGAATGCACCTGCGGTGTCGCCATAGAGGGTACACATTCCGAGTGCATTTTCGCTCTTGTTCGAGCAGTTCAACACTACATTACCCTTCTTATTCTGCAACGCCATCAACATAATAGTGCGCAAACGAGCCTGGATATTCTCCTCGGTAACATCGAAAGAGTGACCTCCAATGGCAGGAATAAGGGTATTTACAATCGAGGTATACGCCTCCGAAATTGGCAATACGCTATACTCTACTCCCAACTTCTCGGCAAATTCAGTAGCATCGCTAACCGAATGGTCGGTCGAGAATTGCGAAGGCATCATCAACACTCTAACATTCTGCTTGCCAAGTGCCTCGACTGCGATGCAGGTAACAACTGCCGAGTCAATACCTCCCGAAAGACCTACACAAGCCTTCTTGTAGCCATTCTTATGGAAGTAATCACGCAAGCCCATAACTGCTGCATTGTAGAGATAGCCCGTGCGCTCGTGGCGGTAGAGTTCCTGTGGAATATCGCAAGGCTTATTATCAGCCTCGGTATCGTAGATTGCAAAGTCCTCCTCAAAACTCTTCATCAAGAGTTCCAACTCACCCTTACTATTAAAGACTGCCGAAGTTCCGTCGTAGACAATCTCGCCTGAGCCACCAACATTGTTTATCATAACAACACTCTTCGACTCAACATAGGCGATACGATGCATAGTTTCGTAACGATACGACATCAAGCCCTTACCATAGCGACGAGCATTGATACTGAAAATCATCTCCACATCGCCATCCAACTCTCGCAACTGGCTAAAATCATCACCCACAACTATCGCAACCTTCTCACCTGCAATGCGAACAACCTTTGCGCCTTCACCTGGACTCAAAAAGCCCATCTCACGACGAGCCGTGATGCACGACTTGGTGATGTAGCGACAAATACGACCATTCTCAATAACGACTGCCGCACTCTGTGTTCCATTGCCCATCAATACGGGCGCACCCACAATCGCTGTAATGCCGTTACAGTACGAAGCAATCTCGTCGAGCGCTTCATCGCACAATTCAAGGAATGTAGTCTTACGAAGAAGGTCGAATGCAGGCGAGCCACTCAAAGCCTGCTCGCAGAAGAGCACCACATCAGCACCCTCCATTTTCGCACGCTCGACTGCAATAATGATTTTGGCGGTATTGCCTGCAATATCGCCTATTGTGTAATTAAGTTGTGCAAGAGCTATTTTCATCTCTAAAAATTGGGTTTTTATTTTACTGGGGGCAAAGATAGTTATAATTTATTAAAATTATAAAAATTCGCCAGCTTTTTTATATCAATTTTTAGAATTTAAGGTAGGTTCTATAAATTAGGTCGAGTTGATTTTGGAATTTGTTTTGAGGAGATTCCTAACTCTTTTACAAAGGCGCAATGCGGGCATTGTAACTGCGTAAAAGTTAGGAATATACCAAAATAAATCCAAAAGCAACCGAAATTGAATCTACTGACAAAAAAAATTAATTGATTACTAATTTATAGAACATACCTTAATAGTCAACAAACGGAAAGACCAAGGCTCCATATCACCCCAAGTGTGTTCGTGGAGGGTTTCTACCTCGCCCGACAATACATTTTCGTACTCGCCAGCATAGACACCAGTATGGAAGTCGGCAAACACCTTGTAAGGGGAAAGGTTTGCAATATAGACCACTCTACCCTGCTGATTTTCACGCACAAACACCAACAAGCAATCCGAAGCATTGGTATTAATCTCAACAAATGAGCCCCCCTTATCAGCCGAGCGCAACGCCTCGAACGAGTGTTTCATTTTGCACAAACGGCTGTATCGCTCGGTAGCAAAATTTGGCTCAAATTGTGGCATCGCATCCTTGTTGAAAAACTCAAACGAGTGGTTATAGCCAATCTCCTGTCCCGTATAGATTAGAGGCAGTGATTTTGGCAACACGAATGTGAGAGCCGTCATCGCCTCCAAAGCATCACCAAAGCGACTCTGTTCGCTACCACTCCACGAGTTCTCATCGTGGTTGGAGGTAAATGACATATGCATCGAGGTCGCAGGGTTGTTATTTAGTATTGAGTATATCTTATCACGCAACTCCCAAACACGAGTTTTACCCTGTGCTACCGCCACCATCGAGTGGTGCAACTCCCAACCGTAGCAGGCATCAAAGGCGTTATCGAAGAACTCCGAGCCCTCTGCCTCGGCGAGCATAAAAATGTCCGATTTTACGCTTTGCAACTCTCGGCGCACCTCCTGCCAAAACGCCAACGGAACAAGCATCGCCATATCGCAACGGAAGCCATCGACAGCGTGCTTCTGCACCCAGTATTTCATCGCCTCAATTTGACCTTGCCACACCGCATTCTCCTCGTAGTTCAGTTTAGCGGTATCGCTCCAATCCCAAGGCACCTTCGCTACGCCGTGCTCATCTCGCTCATACCAACTCATAGGTTTCTCCCTCAGCCATTTAGCGTCACGAGCAGTATGATTTGCCACCCAATCTAAAATCACCTTCATTCCGAGTCTGTGAGCCTCCGCAACAAAGGCGTCAAAATCTTGCTCCGAACCAAACTCTGGATTTACTGCACAGTAGTCCGAGATGGAGTAATAAGAGCCTAACTCACCCTTGCGCTCGACCTTACCAATCGGATATATAGGCATCAGCCAGATTGCATCAACGCCCATATCTTTCAGATGTTGTAAATGTCGTATTGCGGCAACAAATGTACCCTCCTCGGTAAGTTGGCGAACATTCATCTCATATAGCACTGCATCATAACTCCAAGTTGCGTGTTGCATAGTCGTAAAAGATTAAATTTATCATTTATGGTGTCAAAAGTAAGAAAAAACATCGAAATAAACAACATCGTAGCACCCTCTTTGCATAATGGTATTGTTTTTATTAATAAAAAGTATTACCTTTGTGCGCATTCGTATACGCTTCTCGAATAAGAGTAAAAATGAAAAAATAAAAACATAAAACAATGAAATCTTCAATCAAAGCGATTTCGATATTTTTAGCGGCTGCACTATTGGTGAGTTGCAATGCATCGAAACGAATTATCTACGACTTCAACAAGGATGAGGCTGTTAAGGCAATTGTGGCAGATGGTCAAATTCGCATCAAGCCTCTTGACCGAATCACAGTAATTGTGTCGAGCCAAAACCCAGAGTTGGCTGCACCATTCAACGCAACCACATCCTACAACTCACTCTCGGCAAATCCTCTCGGCGCATCGGCTTCGAATGGAATGCAGTCGGTACAAGTGCGAACTATCGACTCGGAGGGAGTTCTCGAAATGCCTATTATTGGTAAGGTTATGTGCGCCGGCAAGACTCGCACCGAACTTGCAAATGAGATTGCAAAGAAGATTATTGACGGCGGTTACATCAGCGACGCTGTGGTAAACATTCAGTTCGCCGATATGAAGTTCTATGTACTCGGCGAGGTAACTCGTCCCGGACAGTTCGACATTACTCGTGATAAAATCACCGTTTTGGAGGCATTAGCAATGGCTGGCGATATGACAATCTTCGGTAATCGCTCAAATGTTGAGGTTATCCGTCGCAACGACAATGGCTATGAGGTCTTTGAGATGAACTTCCTCGAAGGCAATCAGATGTCGTCGCCTGCATTCTACTTGCAGCAGGGCGATGTAGTATATGTTAAGCCAAACAGATATAAGGCGGCAACTTCGGAGATTAACCAAAACAGAACATTCTGGATTTCGATTGCAAGCACTCTGATTACTGCCACATCGTTGGTACTCACAATTGTAAACTTTGCAAGAAAATAAGGAGGCGATATAGTTATGGAAAACACAACAAACAACACACCTCAAAACATAAGCGGAGAGAATCTCTTTCAGCGTACAGTATCTTTCCGTGAGTTATTCGATAAGGTATTGAGAAACTGGTATTGGTTTGTAATTTCGACTACCATTTTCATCTGCTTGGGCGTTTTATACTTGCTTTCAGCAGCACCCGTATATCACCGTGAGGCAACCGTTTTGATTAAGGATGCTCGCCGTGGAGGTGCAGCCAGTGAGTTGTCGGCATTTGCCGATATTGCGGGTATCTCGACTCGTCGAAGCGTAGATAACGAGTTGTATGTTTTGCAGGCTCGTCGTCTGATGGTAGAGGTTGTAGATCGTCTTGACCTCACCCGATGCTACTCTATGAAGTCGGGATTGCGCACCGTTACCCTCTACAAAAACTCACCTATCGATGTAACCTACATCGACAATCTCGGTGGTAAAAGTTGCTCATTCGTCACAACACTTTCGGAAGACGGAGTAACCATCAGCGAATTCTCGTGTGCTCGCAAATCTTCGCAGAAGGCCGAGCAGAAGAGCGACAAGAAGTTTACTGCAACTGCCAAGTTTGGCGAGGTGATAAACTTGCCTATCGGTCAGGTAATTGTAAACCCTACGCTCTATTTCAACTCATCGTATGTAGGCAAGGATATTAGAGCAATCAAAGGAGCAAAGGAGGCTATTGCAACCGCTTATCGCAATCGAATACAGATGAATGTGCCAAGCAAGATGTCCTCTATCGTAAATCTCTCGCTTAACGATGTAGTACCGCAGCGAGCAGACGATATTCTCAACACATTGCTTGATGTTTACAATGACGATGCTGTAATCGACAAGCAGATTGTTGCAGAGGCTACCGCAAAGTTCATCACCGACCGTTTACAGATTATCGGCTCGGAGTTGCAGACCATCGATGGCGATATTAAGCGTTTTAAGGATGACCACGGCATTGTGGATATCAAGACCGAGGCTACTCGCCGCACCGAGGGTGCTATCCGCTACGAGCAAGAGATTGCTGCTACAAGCAACCAGATTGCGATGTCGAAGTTTATAAGCAACTACCTCAGCGACAACTCGAAGGATCTAAACATTATCCCTGCGACTACATTCGAGGGTAGTCTTGCCATTGCATCGCAGATTGCAGACTACAACGAGTTGGTTATTCGCCGTCAGAAACTCGGCAACGATAGCGAGAACAACCCTCTCGTATTGCAGTTGAATAACAATATCATCTCTACAAAGAATGCAATCCTTGCATCGTTGGTTTCGCACATCAAGGCTCTCGAAATCAAACTCTCGAACTTGGAGAATGAGGAACGCAAAATCAACAGTATGATTGGTGCTGTGCCGCAGCAGGAACAGGAGTATCTATCTATTGCTCGTCAGCAGAAAATCAAGGAGGAGTTGTACCTCTACCTCTTGACAAAGAGCGAGGAGAATGCCATCTCGTTGGCTATCACCGAGCGTCCTGCCCGCATCGTAGACTACGCATTCGGAAGCGCCCGACCTGTATCGCCAAACAAGATGCTCATCTTGTTAGCGATGATTATACTCGGATTGGGATTGCCACTCGGAATTATTTACATCGTTATTCTCACCGACACAAAGGTTCAGGGCAAACACGATATTGTTAAGCACTGCGTAGTGCCATATTTGGGCGATATTCCACTCTTTGAGGGCCACATCAACCGTTCTATTGCAGTCAAGGAGAGTGGCCGTGATAAGGTTTCGGAGGCATTCAAAATTTTGCGTACCAATATGAGTTTTATGTCGAGAGGCACAAAGCAGCAGGTAATCCTCACAACCTCTTCGAATGCTCACGCAGGTAAGACTTTCGTGTCGATGAACCTCGGTATGACATTGGCTTTCTCTGGCAATAAGGTGCTGATGATTGACCTCGACCTTCGCCGTCGTACTTTGTCGAAGCATATGGGACAGCGCAGCAATCCTAATGGTGTAACCAAGTATCTCAGTTCGTCGGATGTTAATGTAAACGATATTATCGCACAGAGCGGCTTACACGAGAATTTCGACTTCATCTACGCAGGTTTGCAGCCGCCAAACCCTGCCGAGTTGTTGATGTCGAAGCGACTTGACGATTTGATTGCAGAGTGCCGCAAACACTACGACTACATTATCATCGACAGTGTACCTGCCTTGGTAATTGCCGATGCAATGATTACAAGCCGTGTTGCAGATTTGAGCATCTATGTTGTTCGTGAGGGATTGTTGGAGCGCCAGCAATTGCCTGATATCAATGCTCTCCACATCGAGAAGAAGTTGAACAATATGTGTATCGTTCTCAACGGTTCGAGCGAGACTCGTCAGTCGTATGGTTATAGTTACCGTTACCAATATACATCGGGCTCGGATAAGAACAGCCACGGATGGCGTAAATTGTTGAAAACTATGGGCATTCTCAAATAGTTTTTAGAATATGTCGTACACTGGACTATATATTGCAGTAGATTTTGACGGTACTTGCGTAACGCACGAGTATCCCTATTTGGGACAAGATGTAGGTGCGGTACCCGTATTGCGTGAGTTGGTAGAGCAAGGGCATAACATCATCCTCTACACTATGCGCAGCGGTAAACTCGAAAAGGAGGCTGTCGAGTGGTTCAAGCAGAACGGCATTCCACTCTATGCCGTAAACTCAAACCCAACACAGAAGAAGTGGACCAAATCCCCAAAGGTGCACGCCGATGTATATATTGATGATGGAGCCTTGGGTGTGCCACTTGTTCGTTCAATGACCACATCTCGTCCCTATGTCGATTGGGTAAAGGTTAGAGAGTGGCTCGTACAGGAGGGATTTTTGTAAGATAGGAGATAGGAGATAAAGCGAAAGGCGACTATCAACTATCAACACTCTATTAAACTAAAAGGAAGGAATGACAAACAAAATGTCATTCCTTCCTTTTATTTCTGCCATTTTGGCAGAGAAACATCCGTGGCACAAGGTTTGAGCAATAGAATTTCAAAAGCAAAAAATAACAATAATAATATAAACAGGTATGAAAAACGGAAAAATTGGGGTAACAACCGAAAACATCTTCCCCGTAATTAAGAAGTTCTTGTACTCCGACCACGAGATTTTCTTGCGTGAGTTGGTGTCGAATGCAGTAGATGCAACACAGAAGTTGCGCACACTCGCTTCGACTGGCGTATTTGCTGGCGAGACAGGCGAGTTGGCTGTGCGCATCGCAGTAGATAGCGAAAAACGCACACTCTCGGTTACCGACAACGGTATCGGTATGTCGGCTGAGGAGGTTGACCGCTACATCAACCAGATTGCATTCTCTGGTGCTGAGGAGTTCCTCGCAAAGTACCAAAATCAGGCGATTATCGGACACTTCGGACTCGGCTTCTACTCGGCGTTTATGGTGTCGGATAAAGTTGAGATTTTCACTCAATCTTACGACAACGAGAAGCCTTCGGTGCATTGGTCGTGCGATGGCTCGCCAGAGTATGCGATGGAAGAACTCGCCGAGAAGCGTGAGCGTGGCACAACCATCGTATTGCACCTATCGGAGGAGTGTGCAGAGTATGCCGAGGAGAGTAAAATTAACGAGTTATTGAACAAGTACTGCCGTTTCTTGCCTGTGCCAATCATCTTTGGTAAGGTCAAAGAGTGGAAAGATGGCAAGTATGTCGATACCGAGAAGGATAACCAGATTAACGACACCGAGCCACTCTGGACTCGCAAGCCAGCCGACATTACCGAGGAACAGTACAAGGCATTCTATCAGGCACTCTACCCTATGAGCGAGGAGCCTTTGTTCTCTATCCATTTGAACATAGACTATCCGTTCAACCTCACTGGTATTTTGTACTTCCCTCGCATTCACAACAACTTCGAGATTCAGAAGAACAAAATTCAGTTGTACTGCAACCAGGTATTCGTTACAGATGAGGTGCAGGGCATTGTACCGGAGTATTTGACGCTCCTGCACGGCGTTATCGACTCGCCGGATATTCCGTTGAATGTTTCGCGTTCATACTTGCAGAGCGACTCGAATGTGAAGAAGATTTCGGGCTATATCACACGCAAAGTTGCCGAGCGTTTGAACGAGTTGTTCACCTCGATGCGTGCAGAGTACGAGCAGAAGTGGGACGACTTGAAAATCTTTATCCAGTATGGTCTTTTGACTGACGAGAAGTTTGCCGAGAAGGCTGCGCAGTGCATGTTGTGGAAGAACACCGAGGGCAAGTATTTCACTGCCGAGGAGTATTGCACCGCAGTAAAGGATTTGCAGACCGACAAGGATGACAAGTTGATAATCCTCTACACTGACGATATCATTGGCAAGCACTCATTCCTCCAATCGGCAAAGGCAAAGGGATACGATGTTTTGGAGATGAACGGACAACTCGACAGCCACTACATCAATTGGTACGAGCAGAAGAACGAGAATACCCGTTTCGTGCGTGTGGATAGCGATATTATCGACCACCTTATCCGCAAGAAGGAGAGCGAGAAGATTTCGTTGAGCGAGGCGCAGCAGGAGATTATGCGCCCTGTATTCGAGGCGCAGTTGCCAACTGACGAGGATATTCGCTACAACATCTCATTCGAGGCAATGTCGGCAGATGATGCACCTATCGTGATTACGCAGAACGAGTTTATGCGCCGTATGAAGGATATGGCGAAGATGTCGGGTGGACAGATGAGCCAATTCTATGGTCAGATGCCTGACAACTTCACTATCGCCGTGAATGGCAACCACCCTATCGTAATCGACATTCTCGACTCGGTAGAGAAGGCCTATGGCGACAAGTTGAAGAGCATAACCAAGAAGATTGACGCAGCCGTTGCCGAGGAGAGTCGCTTCGAGGAGATGACCAAGGGTAAGAAAGACGAAGAACTCACCACCGAGGAGAAAGAGATGCGTGAGGAGTTGTCGAAGAAGATTTTGACACTCCGTGATGAGCGCAACCTCCGTCTCAAAGAGATTGGTAAGGAGAATACGCTGGTGCGTCAAATTATCGACCTTGCGCTTCTCTCGAACGGAATGTTAAAGGGTAAGAACCTGTCGGACTTTATCCAACGCTCAATTTCGTTGATTGGGGCGAAGGAGTAAGTACAAAATAGGAACAAATAATAGGCTGTCCATACAAGCAAGTAGGACAGCCTATTATTATTTATATGACAGCGATGCTTAAACTTTGTTTAATGCATCAAAGCCTTTACCATATACACCCATAACAGAGCCTATGGTAATAAATGCCTCTGGATCGACCTTGTTTACAACTTTAAGCACCATAGCCTGGTCACGCTTGCGACATACGCACATAACAATTTTGGATTCTCCCTTCGAGTACCAACCTATCGAATCGATAACAGTTGCACCTCGTTTAGCCTGACTGTTGATTGCGTCAGCCATAGCCTTATAATCCTTACAGATGATAAATATCTGATTGGACTGCTGATTTCCCGATAGAATCATATCTACGGTATAACTGAACACTGCGACCATCACAAAACCGTAAATCACACCATCAATACCAATCTCTGGCAAGAGGAGTGCCGACGAAATAATAACACCGTCGGTATAACGGATAAACTTTCCGTAAGATATTGTGTGGAATTTGTTCACAATCATCACAACGATATCAGAACCTCCCGTAGAGCCTCCCTGCTGGAAGCAAAGTGCCACTCCTACTCCCGAACAGATACCTCCCAAGATAGCCGAAAGGAGTCGGTTGTCAAGGTTGAAGATATCGACGATTGTACCCGGTTCAAGACTCAATCCATCCCTGGCAACAATCATATCAGCAATCCATCCGCCTGCATTTCCTACGGTACACCACACCTGCAAGAAGTGCATAATAACGGACATCACCACCACGCAATAGATGGTTTTTACTCCGAAGTTCCAACCTACCACAAAACCTGCTATAACGAGGAGTATAGCATTGATTATAAGCACCATTGTACCGATAGATACAACTCCTCCTGAGAGGTGATAGATAAGGAGTGAGAGTCCAGTTGCTCCACCACCCGCAGCATCAGCCGGCAAGATACAACACAGCCAGCCAAACGAATAGAGGAACATACCAAATGCCATCAACGAGTACTCCTTGAAGATTGTGAGTAGACTTGGTCTGTTTAATGATATTCCCATAGTAACTTGAATTATCGTGTTGCAAATTTATAAAAAAATAACTTTCGATGTTCAAAAAAAGCGATTTCACCGCTATTTTTATTTGAATTCCGTGCAAGCAAACCCTTTACGACTAAAAAAACATCTGTTTTTTTGACTTTAAGCACACTGTTCACTCAAAAATCATTATCTTTGCGCACGAAATAAAAATCGAAACAATGTTGAACATCGTATTATTTGGTGCACCTGGCTGTGGTAAGGGTACTCAGTCAGAACTCTTGGAGAAGCGTTTTTCGCTTCGTCACATATCGACTGGAAATGTAATTCGTGAGCATATCGCCGCACAGACCGAACTCGGAAAGCAGATGCAGGCTTGCATCGAGCGTGGTGAGTTGGCTCCCGACTCACTCGTTATCAATATGGTTGCAGACTATGTTGCAACCCACAACGACGGCAAAGGTGTAATCTACGATGGTTTCCCTCGCACTACCGCACAAGCCGAGGCTTTCGACGAAATTCTCGCAAAGCACGGACAGAAGGTGTCGGTTATGATCAATATGGAGGTTCCAGAGGAGGAACTCGTAAAGCGCATCCTTCTTCGTGGCAAGGATTCTGGTCGTGCCGACGACCAGTCGGAGGAGATTATCCGCAACCGCATCGATGTATATAACGCACAGACTGCCGTTGTTGCAAACTTCTATAAGGCACAGGGCAAGTTCGAGAGCGTACCTTCACTCGGTACTATCGAGGAGGTTGCAGAGCGCATTGGTGCCGTAGTTGAAAAGTATTTGTAAGACAAACTATCGGCTAATGGCTAACGGCTAATAGCAAAGATTATGAAAGGAAGAACCGAGATAGCAGAGTTGGGTGAGTTTGGTTTGATTGACCGCTTGACTGCAAAATTCGAGAAGAGGAACAAATCGACAATGTGTGGCGTTGGCGACGATGCCGCAGTGATTGAGGCTTCGAAAGATAAGGCGATAGTAGTATCTACCGACTCAATGTTGGAGGGTATCGATTTCGACTTGACATACTTTCCGCCAAAACACCTCGGCTACAAGGTTGTAACCAAGGGTATCAGCGATGTTGTGGCGATGAACGCAGTTCCAGAGCAGATTACCATAGCGCTCGGCATCTCATCGAAGATCTCGGTGGAGTTCCTCGACGACTTCTACGCTGGTGTGGAGTTTGCGTGCAAGGAGGCTGGCGTTGATTTGGTCGGAGGCGACACCTCGGCCTCGGTAACAGGTTTGGTGATTAATATCACTGCCGTAGGTCGTGCCAAGAAGAGCGATATAGCCTACCGCAGTGGAGCCAAGGAGCACGATTTAATCTGCCTTACCGGCGATTTGGGTGCCGCATATATGGGCTTGAAGTTGTTGGAGCGTGAGAGTTATGTTTTGAAAGGCATAGATAACCCACAGCCACAGTTCGAGGGTTATGAGTATCTGTTGGAGCAGTACCTCAAACCTCGTGCCCGCTACGATATAGTAGAGTCGCTCCGCAAGGAGGGCATTGTGCCGACCTCGATGATTGACATCACAGACGGTCTTTCGTCAGAGATATTGCAGATTTGCAAGGCATCAAAGTGTGGCGCACGCATCTACCTCGACCATATTCCATTGCCAAAGCAGGCCACAATGTTGGCAGAGGAGATGAACATTGACCCAGTCATCGCAGCCTTGAATGGTGGCGAGGATTACGAGTTACTCTTTACCGTGCCACTCAGTTTGCGTGAGAAGATTATAAATATAGGTTGTATTGACATCATCGGTCATATCACTGCCGAGAGTACAGGTGCATATTTGGTTACACCCGACGGCAACGACATCACCCTCCGAGCGCAGGGATTTACGCCAAAGCAGTAAGGCGTAAAAGCGAGTTGAGAGTGGAGAGTTAAGAGTGGAGAGAGAGGCTCTCCACTTTTTTTGGCTATTAGCCATTAGTTTTTGAGGGCAGTTAGGAGTTAGGAGTTAGGAGTTAGGAGTTAGGAATTAGGAATTAGGAGTTGGTTGAATTTAATAAGGGCAAGTAAGGGGCTGCGCTTTTCGTTACTAGCCGCTACTAGCCGTTAATCACCCTTAATTGTGTTGCGCAGTGATAGGCTTTGGACTCCTGAAAGCGCAAAGAGAAATTAGAGAAATTAGGGAGTTTAGTGATTACTCGCTATTTCTTGTCAGAAGTCGTGAGATGTGGTGCATCGCAAAAGAAAGGCTTCACACTTTCCAACAACGAAAAAATGGAATTTAAGCAGATGGTTGCAAAAAGCCACGATAACAAAAACGCACTTTTAAGGAGATGGTTGCAACGCTATCAAAGAAAAATGAGATGGGCGCATACACGAGGTATGTAACCATCTCATTTTTTGAAGATAAGGAAGTAAACGCTCCTTAAAATGCGTTTTTATGCGCCGAAGTTATCGTAGAGAATATTCTCCGGTGGAACTCCGAGCGAATCGAGAAGTTTCTCTACTGCGCCAACCATCATTGGAGGTCCACACATAAGGTAGATACAACCCTCTGGATCCTCGTGGTTTTTGAGGTAGTTCTCGAAGAGAACATTGTGAACAAAACCTACCTTGTAGTCAACACCTGCTGCATCTGCCTCTGGATCTGGACGGTCGAGAGCAAGATTGAACTTAAAGTTAGGGAACTCGCGCTCGATCTCTGCGTAGTCCTCCAAGTAGAACGCCTCTTTGAGTGAACGAGCACCATACCAGAAGGTAACAGGGCGCTTGGTCTTCTCGGTCTTAAAGAGGTGCATAATGTGCGAGCGCATAGGCGCCATACCTGCACCACCACCGATAAAGATCAACTCCTGAGTATCAGGCAAGTTATCAGGGAGGAAGAACTCTCCGTAAGGGCCCGACATAGTGATCTTATCGCCTGGTTTGAGCGAGTAGATATACGACGAACATACACCCGGATTCACTGGGAGCATCTTGCGGTCTGGACCAAATGGAGGGGTTGCAATACGAACATTAAGACGAATAATATCGCCCTCGGCAGGGTAAGTTGCGCACGAATAAGCACGCACCTGAGGCTCTGGGTTTACCATCTTCAAGTCGCGAAGACCGAACTTAACCCAATCCTCCTCGTACTGCGGATCAACATCAATATCCTTGTAATCAACGGTAATTGCAGGAACATCAATCTGAATGTAACCACCCGAACGGAAGTTGAGGTGCTCGCCCTCTGGCAACTTCACCACAAACTCCTTGATGAAGGTAGCAACATTGTGGTTCGAGATAACCTCGCACTCCCACTTCTTGATGCTCAACACCGAGTCAGGAACAGCGATCTTCATATCCTCCTTAACCTTCACCTGGCAACCCAAACGCCAATTCTCACGAATCTGCTTACGGTTGAAGAAGCCGGTCTCGGTAGGAAGAACCTCGCCGCCACCCTCCAAAACCTGACACTTGCACTGACCGCAAGCACCCTTACCACCGCAAGCCGAAGGAAGGAAGATGTCAGCAGTTGCGAGTGTTGCGAGGAGGTTACCACCAGCCTCAACCTCAACGACCTTCTTGCCGTTGTTGATGTCGATAGTTACATTACCCGACGAGGTGAGTTTAGCCTTTGCAAAGAGCAACAGTGCCACCAAGAGGAGTGTTACTGCAAGAAAGGCTGCGATTGCAACTAAAATAATCTTTGTCATTTCTTTTACTCTTATTAAAGGTTTACAACTGAATACCCGAGAATATCATAAATGCGATACCCATAAGGCCTGTGATAATAAATGCGATACCAGGGCCCTTCAACGCTGCAGGGATGTTCGAGTAGGAGAGGCGCTCGCGGATAGCAGCCATCATAACGATAGCCAACCACCAACCAATACCCGAGCCCAAACCATAGACTACAGACTCACCCACATTGCGGATC
>JAGCLL010000104.1 GCA_017647025.1 Alistipes sp.
CAAGAGCATCAACTTCTCGAAAATCTGCTTTGTAGCGGTCATAGTCGCTGCATCGCAAGGCGAACCGTATGCAGGCTTAATCATCTCCAAGTACCAGCCACTAAAATCATCCCAGAACAACTTGTAAGCCACCATCAACGCCTCCGAAATGCGGTAGTTGTTGAAGTTCTCCTCAATCTCTGCCAATGCTGCGTTGAAGCGGTTTGTAAACCAAGCGACAGCCTGCTTCGAGCAGTCGCTCTGTGCCAAGTTTTCGTCTACCTGCCAGCCGTTGATAAGGCGGTATGCGTTCCAAATTTTATTACCGAAGTTACGACCTTGCTCACAGAGAGCATTGTCGAACATCAAGTCGTTACCAGCCGATGAGCAGAGCATCATAGCCACACGCACACCGTCAGCACCATACTCGGCAATCAAATCGAGTGGGTCAGGCGAGTTGCCCAACTGCTTCGACATCTTGCGACCAATTTTATCACGCACGATACCTGTGAAGTATACATTTCCGAATGGCTTTTCGCCACGATACTCATAGCCCGCCATAATCATACGAGCCACCCAGAAGAAGATAATATCCGGACCGGTTACGAGATCGTTAGTCGGATAGTAGTACTTAATCTGCTCATTATCAGGATTGCGGATACCATCGAATACCGAAATTGGCCACAACCACGACGAGAACCAAGTGTCGAGTACATCCTCATCTTGACGCAAATCTGCCAAGGTCAATGTTGCATCGCCCGTCTTCTCCTTTGCCAACGCCAACGCCTTCTCGGCTGTCTCGGCTACGACATAACCACCCTTTGGAATGTAGTATGCAGGGATGCGCTGTCCCCACCACAACTGACGCGAGATACACCAATCCTTGATATTCTCCATCCAGTGGCGGTAAGTATTCTTATACTTCTCTGGTACAAAGCGGACAATATCCTCCAAAACCGCCTTGGTTGCAGGCTCCGAAATCTCCTTCATTGCCATAAACCACTGCATCGACAACTTTGGCTCGATAGCCACGCCCGTACGCTCCGAATAGCCCACATTGTTGGTGTAAGCCTCGGTCTTTTCGAGCAAATCAGCATCAGCCAAATCCTTCTCAATCTGCTTGCGGCAGTCGAAGCGATCCATACCGACATACATACCAACCTTATCGTTGATTGTACCGTTGTCGTTGAATATATCGATTGTTTCGAGTCCATATTTCTCGCCGAGCATATAGTCGTTGACATCGTGTGCAGGGGTAACCTTCAACGCACCTGTTCCAAACTCGATGTCCACATACTCATCACGAATAATCGGAATTGAGCGACCTACCAACGGTACGATTACGCGCGCTCCCTCTGGCACATCTGCATAGCGTGGGTCGTTCGGGTTAAGGCAGACTGCCGTATCGCCCAAGATTGTTTCAGGGCGGGTTGTAGCAACGATGATGTTGCGGTCAGTACCCTCCAACTTGTAGCGCAAGTAGTAGAGTTTACCCTGCGACTCCTTGTAGATTACCTCCTCGTCAGACAATGCAGTCTTTGCCGATGGGTCCCAGTTGACCATACGGACACCACGATAGATTTTACCCTTGCGGTAGAGGTCGCAGAATACCGAGATAACGCTCTCGGTACGCTCTGGATCCATTGTGAAGCAAGTACGATTCCAATCGCACGATGCGCCCAACTTGCGCAACTGCTTCAAGATGATACCACCGTGCTTCTCCTTCCACTCCCAAGCGTGAGCGAGGAACTCCTCACGGGTGAGGGTTGCCTTGTCGATACCCTCAGCCTTCAACTTCGCAACCACCTTCGCCTCGGTAGCGATAGATGCGTGGTCGGTACCAGGTACCCAGCAAGCATTCTTGCCTAGCATACGGGCACGACGCACCAACACATCTTGCAAGGTGTTGTTGAGCATATGGCCCATATGCAACATACCCGTTACATTTGGTGGCGGGATAACGATAGTGTAAGGCTCACGAGCATCAGGCTCCGAGTGGAAAAGATTTTTTTCAATCCAGTAGTCGTACCACTTCGACTCAATCTCTTGTGGTAAATACTTGTCTGCAATAGCCATAATATATAGTGTTTTTATCGTTCCTATACTTTCAACTTGCAAAGATAAGAAAAAAAATGTAAAGCGAGAAACAGATAACAGAAAACGACTTTAATTTTTAATTTCTAATTAAAAGTTGTACTTTTGCCGTGTGGAAGGCAACAAGCACATAAATGTAACCATTGTCGGCAATCCAAATTGCGGTAAGACCTCGCTCTACAACAAAATTACGGGCGAGCACGAGCGTGTTGGCAATTATAGTGGCGTCACCGTAGATGCCACAAGCGCAGTATGCCATCACCGAGGCTACCAACTTCACATCACCGACCTCCCCGGCACAAACTCCCTCTCGGAGAGTAGCCCAGAGTCGTTGCGAATACTACATCATCTGGTCAATCATACTCCCGATGTGGTACTAAATGTGCTTTGTGTATCGAATATCGAACGCAACCTCTACCTCACAACCGAACTCATCGATATGAGTCCCAAGATGGTTGTGGCATTGAGTATGTACGACGAACTCAAACGCAACCACGCCACACTCGACCACGATCTACTCGGCAAGATGATGGGTGTGCCGATGTTACCCGTAGAGGGGCATAGTGGCAAGGGTGTAGAGGAGTTGCTCGATACGATAGTTGCCGTCTATGAGGGGCAAGATGAGCGTGTCCGCCACATCCACATCAACCAAGGCATCATCGAGGAGAGCGTAATGGCTCTCAACAGAGATATGAAGGAGCACCGTGCGGAACTCCCGAAGTGTTTTCCGCCTCGCTACTTTGCGATAAAGATGTTGGAGGGCGATACGGAGATATGCAACCTACTTGCGAAGCACTCCCCCCGCTACACCGAGTGGCAACGCATCTGCGAGAAGGAGCGTGAGCATCTCCGCTACGACCTCGGAGCCGATGAGGATATTCACACCACAATGGCAAATCAGCGACACGGATTTATCTCTGGTGCTCTGCGTGAAACATATATCAAGGGTGATGCCAAACTCGAAAATATCTCGAATGCCATAGATGCCATTGTAACCCATCGTTTTTGGGGCTACCCTATCTTCTTGGGCGTTATGTGGCTGATGTTCTACTGCACCTTCCGCCTTGGAGCCTATCCACAGGGGTGGATTGAGCGTCTTGTCGCAGGTTTAGGCTCACTACTCGAAAGGTGGCTACCCGATGGCATACTCAAAGATATGCTCTGCGACGGCGTAATCGGAGGCGTTGGAAGCCTTATTGTCTTCCTGCCAAACATTATGATTTTGTACCTCTTCATCTCCTTTATGGAGGACTCCGGATACTTGGCTCGTGCAGCCTTTGTGATGGACAGAGTTATGCACAAAGCGGGACTTCACGGCAAGTCGTTTATTCCGCTCGTAATGGGCTTTGGTTGTAATGTTCCAGCGGTACTCTCTACTCGCATCATCGAGAGCAGAAGTAGCCGCCTTATCACTACCTTTATCATACCATTTATGTCGTGCAGCGCACGCTTGCCTATATACATAATCCTCATAGGCACATTCTTCGCAGCGCACTCCTCGTGGGTTATGCTCGGCTTGTACCTGCTCGGCATTGTGGTGGCTATGGCGACCTCACTACTACTCCGCAAGGCGATGTTCAAACGGGAGGAGACGCCATTCGTAATGGAACTTCCGCCATACCGTATACCAACATTGAAGGCTACACTGTCGCATATGTGGCAACGCTGTGCGCAGTATCTTCGCAACATCGGCGGAATGATACTCGTAGCATCGATTGTGGTGTGGTTACTCGGTTACTTCCCTCGCCAGCAGGAGAATGAGAGTGTAGTTGAACACTACGAAAACTCCTACATCGGTCGCATAGGTCGTCTTTGCGAGCCTGCATTTGAGCCTATGGGACTCAATTGGAAATCGAGCGTATCGCTCCTTTCGGGCGTGGCTGGCAAAGAACTTATGGTTAGCACCCTGGGTGTACTTTATAGCAACAATGATGACACTACCGATAGCCCAGCGCAGTTGAAGGAGAACTTGGCAAAGAGTGGCGATTTCACCACCCCTTCGGCTCTCGCATTGTTGGTATTCACGCTGCTCTACCTCCCTTGCATAGCCACCATTTCGGCAATAGGCTCGGAGAGTGGCTGGAAGTGGGCGATAGGCTCGGCTCTATATAGTACGGTGGTGGCGTGGTTATGCGCTTTTGCCATCTACCATATTGCACAACTATTTATGTAACAAGGATATGGTGTGGCACGAACTATTGGCTTGGATAATCATCGCAGTAGCGGTTACAGTGGCTGTGATATGGCTTATAAGGAGCATATTTTGCCCCAAATCAGCCTGTGCAAACTGTAATAAGGAGTGTATTCTGAAACGAAAAAACTAAACTTTGACTTTTTATATTATGAGACGGCTTTTATCAATTTTAGTGGCTCTGCTTTTCGTTCTTACAGCAGTTGCACAAACCTCTGTTCGCAAGGATATTGACGAACACCCAGAGTTGGCGGTAACATCACTATCTCCTTATGGTGCGCCATACTTCTTCAAACCTATTGCAGAGGCGCCCAAGGGTTACAAGCCCTTCTACATCTCACACTATGGCCGTCACGGCTCACGCCACGAGGCACACAAAAAGAATGTTATGCCCGTAGTTGACCTATTCGACCGTGCCGACAATATGGGACTCCTCACAGCCAAAGGCAAGGAGATGAAGGCCTATCTTCACAAGATGGCAGATGCTCACGAAAATCGCTATGGCGAACTTACACGCCTCGGCTTCGAGCAACACAAGGGCATTGCACGCCGAATGTACAATCGCTTCACGCCGGTATTCTATCGTGGTGCAATAGTAGAGTCCCGTTCCTCGATATATGGCCGTTGCGCCCTCTCGATGGCTGCCTTCAACGAGTCGCTAAAAGAGTGCGAGCCTATGCTCGAAACCCGAATGAGTGCATCCGATGCCGACAAAGATAAGGTTCGCCCATCTATGGCTTTCTTGAAGGACCCACGCTATCAGGGCGTCTATATCGATAGCGAGGAGTACTGGGCAAAACAACTCAATAAATGGCTCGAAAAGCAGGATTTCAGCCACAGTATAAACTCACTCTTCACCAACATTGAGCCTATGCTCGGCAATTATAACGGTAGTTCTGCCTACCTTATGATTGACCTATATAAGCGTCTTGGAGCGATGCAGAACCTCGGTTGGTACGACCGCACTCTCGTCGACTCAATCTTCTCGGCAGATGAGCGCTACATCGTCTACCTCTACGAAAACTACCGTTGGTACTGTCGTTATGCAACTACAAGTGTCGAGAATGGTTACAAGCGTTTCGACCGAATAAAGGGCGTTGTCAACGATATTATATCACACGCTAATGAGGCTATCGAGGGTAAGAATAGCGCAGTTGCCAACCTCCGTTTTGGCCACGACTACTACCTACTGGCACTCCTTGCAATACTCAACTGCAACGAGCATCCAAGCGACCTCGACATCTCCGATGTAGAGAAGTTGACAGAGAAGTGGAACGCCTACAAGGTTGTAACAATGGCTTCAAATGTGCAGTTCGTATTCTACCGCAGCAAGAAGGAGGCGGATATTTTGGTGCGCATACTCGAAAACGAGAACGACATAACACTCCCTATCGGTAGCGCCACTGCGCCATTTTACAAGTGGAGCGATGTCTGCGACTATCTCCAAAAGCGAGTATCTCTGATTAGCGAATAGAACGCATCGAACAGAACTTCTCTATAATAAAACGCCACCTGTATGGGTGGCGTTTGTTGCTTAATAGTGATATTGACGAGGCTTGGCTGCGAGAGGGGAACGAGGCTTGGCTGCCGCTGCGCTCTGCCTTGCCTCGTGGCGCTATGAGAATAATATGAAGACAAATGGTGCAAAGCACTGCGTTTGTTGTTTATATATTGGCTTGCAAACAAGTTTGAGCCATATAGAGTATTGACGAGGCTTGGCTCGCTAAAGCTTCGCCTTGCCTCGTCCAGCTATGACAAAAGATGAAGACAAATAGCGTTAAACGCTGTGTTTGTTGTTTATATGTCGGCTTTCAAACAAGTTTGAGCCACATATAAACAACAAACGCCACCCATTGGGTGGCATTTGTCTTCATCTTTTGTTCAGAGCTGTTGACGAGGCTTGAACTCGTGACCTCTTCCTTACCAAGGAAGTGCTCTACCACTGAGCTACAACAGCATTTTGCTCTTAAAGCGAGGCAAAAGTAGTGATTTTTTTCGTATCTGCAAACTTTTTAGCGAACAAATTATATTTTACGCACCAGAAACATTATGTTACAAGTGCATATCGGTATATTTTTTGACACCTTCCAGTCATATCAACACATCAATTATGGCCTTATCAAAGAGTATATCAGCGCACATATCGCTACTCCTATGCAACATTGTATGGGCGTGCGACTACCCCTTCTACGCCCTCGTACTTGGTCATTACATCTCGCCTTTGGCTATGGTGTCGGCATCCTTGGGCGTAGCCGCCATATGGTCATTTATACCTCTACTATGGGAAAAGCACGAGAAAATAGAGGCCGAGGACCGCATCAAAATTTTCGGTGCGGCACTCCTTATCGGCATTTCACGCAAACTGTGTATGATGTTTGGACTATCGCAAACCTCACCCATTGACGGCTCGATAATCAGCACTACAACCCCACTACTCGTACTACTCCTCTCTGTATTCATAGGATTAGAGCGCTTTACAAAGACAAAATTAATAGGCCTAATGCTCGGTATGGCGGGAGCAATTGCCATTATAATTTCGAGCAGCACAACCCACTACCACTCTGGTTTGACGGGAAACCTTCTCATCTTCGCCTCATCGTGCATATCGGCTCTCTATATGGTCTACTTCAAGAAGTTGGTATCCAAATATCGCATCACAACTCTGCTCCGATGGATATATTGCATCTCGGCACTCATAATGCTACCCATAGGTGCGCACGAAATTATCGAAACAAAGTTCGATACGATGAACAGCAAGATAATTTTCGCATCGCTCTTTGTGCTTATTGTGCCTACCTATCTTCCCAACCTCTTCTTGAACTACTCGCTACGCTTTGTTGCACCAACCGTTACGAGTATCTACGCCTACATTCAACCCATAGTAGCAATTACACTCGCTATAATTATGGGGTTGGATAGCCTACATCTCGACACCCTACTCTTTGCATTGGTGATATTCGTGGGTGTGGGATTGGTTGTTGGGGCATACAACAAAAGAGGTGATCAAACGACCACCTCTTAAACAAAAGCACCTATAATAAGTTACTCTTTCTTCTGCTCAATCCACTCTGGAAGCGAATCACGAACATAGACTGTTACAAGTTCCTCGTCGTCTACTGCAACCCACACCATACTATCCTCGGTGAGGTTACGAATATAGTAACGATGCTCCCAGTCGCTCACACCAAGACCGAAGTCATAATCTCCGAAGATAATGGCTGCACCATCGGTTATGATGCCGTATTTGCCACTTCTGGTATATTGCCCCATACTTCCGAGGTTATCATACGACACAAATGTGCGCTCGGCACGGTCAAATACGATATAGTAGTAGGTACCCTCGGCGAGTTCAACACCATTATCGTAACTCTGCATACGCCACACACCCTTGATGTTGTTAGCCGTAACATCGAGGTATGGATTTGGGTGCAACTCTGGCTCGGCACAACTAAAAGTCATTGCCATTGCAACTACAACCGTCAAAAATTTTACTACTCTCTTCATAGTTCTATATTTTTCTCATTTATCTCTTCAAAACCACATCTATTGCACTCTGGCGAGGTGGCAAATTCAACCCTTTGATATATATCTTACCCAAGTTCGCAGGTATCGACTCGGTTGTGGGATTATACTCTACAACTACAAAGCCCTGCCCCTTTGGGGAGATTTTACTTGGCTCAAATCGCACCTTAACTCCCTTCGGCAAGAGGTTTTCATCTGCCGATAGTGCCAACTCCGTAGAGCCACCATTCATAATGGCTATGCGCAGCACCTCTCGCTCGCCCGACAAGCGAATTGTATCTTGTCGCAGGCGTAACACGCCACGAGTGTATGGATAGTCGTCGCTTCTATCCTCCGCCGCAGTTACCAAGCCTGTCAAAGTCAGCACTGCCGAAGGTTGCTCGGTCGACCTATTCGTATATACCAGAACTCTCTGTTTTACTCGTCCTGCGTGGCCACGAGGATAGTACTTCAACGCCACTGCAACCTCCTCATTTGGGGCTACCACACGCTTCGCACTCTCTGCTCTCAAACAGCCACAAGTTGTCTTTATCTGTGTTACAACAAGCGTATCTGCGCCCATATTGCGAAGCCTTGCTCTGCCCTGCCACACTCCCGACATCTCGTCTATTGTGCCGAAATTGGCACCATTGGGGGTAAATTGCAGCGTGTTAACTATCGGCTCTATCTCGGCCGCCTTACGCACTACATCCTGCGGAATAATGCGTATCTGCGCAAGCAACAACTGTGCAACACAGAGAGCAACGACCAAAGCACAAGCCCTACGCATAAGTCGCTTCTCGTTTTTTACATCCAACCGTCTGCCTTACGCACGGTGATGTTGAACGAATGGTTTTCGCCGTTACTTGCCTTGATTACAGCCGTTGTAGTACCACTCTGCAAGCCAGAGAAGACAATTTTACCATCCTTCGACTCGCAGGTCGCAACCGACATATCCGCAATCTCCACAGTGTAGGTCAACTCCTCACCGCCTACAAAGTACATTGCAGGAGCAAATGCTGCCGCACCACCAACCTTAACCACAACATTTGGGAAGTGCATTGCAACACCGCTACCCTCGATTGCTGCCAGGAATTTCGTAGCATTCACCTGACCTGCGCCCATCTGTCCCTTGAACGGAGCGAGCGACAATGTATTAGGTTGAATAGCACTCACATCGGCGACATAACGGCAGAAATACTTCGTACCCTTCATATAGTCATCGATTGGGGTTACATTCTCCTTGGCATACAACATCTCTCTAATCTCCTCTGCCTTAAAGTGCTTGCGCAACTTCGCAGCATACGACAAACCAAGAGCCACAACAGCCGACACATGAGGACACGCCATAGAGGTTCCCTCCATATAGCCATAGCCTGTCTTACTGATGTGATAAGGCAAAGTCGAAAGGATACAACCTGCCTCGCCTAACTTCTTCGACCCCTCAATGAGATAGTCGTAGTAGTAGTCCTGGTCGCCACCAGGAGCCGAGATTGTAGTACCTGGACCATAGTTGGTATATACAGCAGGAGTAAAGTCTGCCGCAGTAGCCGCAACCGAAACGCAATACTCCGCAGCACCTGGATAACCAGCCTGTGGAGCGTACTCGTTACCCGCAGCAAAGACTGCGATACCGCCCTCAACGACACCATTTGGTGAGCCTGCATTGTTGATAAAGTAGTCGAGCGCCTCCTTCTCGATTGGAGAGCCTGCAATCCACGCCTCCTCCGAAGCGAAGCCAGCCTCACCCCACTCATACTGGTTGGCAGCACCCGAAACATAGCCCCAACTACACTGCAAAACCACAGCGCCATTGTCCGCAGCATACTTCATTGCTCGAACAACATTGTAAAGACCAGTCGAAACATTACCCGCAAAAATTTGGCAAACCATAATCTTTACGCCACTATCCTTCGAGCCATCACCACCTGCGATTGAACTCACACCAATAGAGTTGTTATTTACCGCAGCAATAGTTCCGGCAACATGAGTTCCGTGTCCCGAATCGTAGTAGCCATTCCAGGTGATTTTGCCGGTATCCTTCACAAAGTTATAGCCATACTTATCGCCCTTGTAGCCATTTTTATCCTTGTCCTCGTTAAGGTCATCCTCGTTTGCAGCATTAACCCAGATATTATCCTGCAAATCTGGATGCTCAACATAGATACCCTCATCGAGTACTGCAACGATTACAGAACTATCACCTGTACTCTTCTTCCAAGCCTCTACGACCTGAACATCAGCACCTGCTACGCTCTTAATCTTCTTACTATTCTCATCGCCATTCTCGTGATCTACCTTATGAGTAAGTTCTGTTCCAAGAAACATTGTGCCATCGTTTGCCAAGTTCCACTGCTGCGAATACAACTCATCGTTTAGAGGGTTCTCCGAAGCACGAGTTGCACGCACCATCTTCGCCATTGCCTCCTCCGATAGTGGTTGAGCCTGACGAGTGTTAGCACGCTTAACTGTACGGTTCAAGTCTACCTTCTGTACCTCACCGAGTTGCGAGAAGCGACGAGAAACCTCCTCTGCCGAGTAGTCGTTGCTATAACGAACAATATACCACAAATTCAAGCCATCACGCACGGTGCGCTCCTCGTGGCGAGAATCACGAGGGAAGACTCTCGAAATCTCAAATCCGCCAACCAAATCGAGCACTGCATCAACGCTGCTCACGCCACTACGAGTAACCGCAGAGCGCACAACGCCCGCCTCTTCGAGTATTCCAGCCACCTCTGGGGTAAACTTTACAAATACCTCTCCTGCGCTATAAGCCTCGTCCTGCGAAGGAATCTTAACATCCTCCATCATTGGCTCGTTCACACACGATGTGAGAGCAAACAACACACAGAACAAAAATGCTATAATTCTACTATACATATTCATCTTCATCTCCTTTACTTCGTTATAGTTCCATCCTCCTCGGTCGAAGTGTCCTCCTCGATAGAGTCTGCCAACTTCTTGTTTGGATACCACTTGGTGTAGTACTCCACAAGGCTTGGTGGCTCATTCGTAAAGCCAGCCTTTGTTCCGTCAGAGAATCGTCCCTCCTGTGGGAAAATCAAACTAAATGGTACCCACCAGTCGAGTGCTGGGTGCATCATCAACCACTTTGGAGCCTCACCCGACAAACGGTTGTGGTTTATACGGAAGGTCTTTGTTGTAGGCAAAACTTTCGGTACACCTATCAACTCTCGTGGCAATGTGTCGGCAGCAACAACCTCCGCCTCGCTCCAAGTTGGCACATCTGCTCTACCCTCAAACGAAGGCAATGCTCCGTGCAAGTAGTTTACGCTAAGTACCAAGGTATCCAAGCACTTTCCACTCTCCGACTCCCACAAGAGCAATCGCTCTGGGAAACTTGGCTCCTCAATAAGACCGCCTAACGCCTCGGTAGTGTATACCGTATTGCTCAAATCCGATACGGCGTGACGCTGCTGCGCATTCAATACCAAAGCGTGCAAACGAGGGAAGTTCTCTGGATTAATAGCCTCTGGCACCTTCTGGAAGTTGTTTGAGCCGAGGTCGAGGAACTCCAAATTAGCCATCGAAACATTATCTGCAATCGTAAACTTCGATACACCAAATGCGGCTACGGTCAAACGCTTCAAGTTGTCAAGTTTGAGTGGATCCTCACTTGTAAACTTCTCAAAGAGGTCGATATTCTTCAACATCGAGTTCTCATTAGAGAAGATATAAATCTCATCTGCTGCGGTAAGGTATTTCACCTCGTAAGGCAAACCCTCGAAAGCATTGCAGAGGAAAATCTCCACACGCTTAACACGACCTACCCACTCCTTCTTGCAGCCCTTCATACGCTCGTTCCACAAAGTGATGCCACTCCACGAATCCATCGCCACCGAAGTGTCGTATTGATTCCAACACTGCATTGTCTGCGCAATGTTCAACAACGCAAGCGAATCACCCTTACGAGTATCTGGAACAATCGGCTCGGCTGCCTCCTGCTCAACATGCAACACATCGCTATATGCCGCTACGACCTCGCTACTGGTTGGTACAAACTTAATATCAGCCAAGCGAACATCTGCCGAATTATTGATATTCCAATTGAAACGCACCTTCACCTCACGAGGGCGAACGCCTCGGTTCAAATCAAGTTTGTAGGATTTAGGCAACTTTGTTATTGACTCCTCACGAGAAATCCAAGACTTTGCACTCTCTGGCACAACAACCTTGAAAGCAAAGTTTGTCTTCACCGTAACATCGAAGTATCGTTTGCCATACTCGGCATACTTCTTCACATCAACATTTGTTCTATCAACCTCCAAAGCGTACTCATATCCCGACTGGTCAATTGTAATTTTACGCTCCTCACCGCTATCAAGGTGCTTGATTGTAACCACACCTTGACGGCTGTTTATGGTCAATGCCGAATCGATAATGAAGTCGCAGGTAACCGAGCCTCGACCATTTGCAGGCGAGATAGTAACCCAAGGCATATTCGAGCCGAGTGAAGCAACCCAGTTGCCACTTGCCTCGATTTTCACCTTCTCAACACCACCCGAAGCACCGACTGCAATCTCCTTGCGATTTACATCAACATTCACATCAGAAGCCGATGTCGGATCGTTTGTACAAGCCATAGCCGCCATAGCAACCACAGCCAAAATCAATATATTGTTCTTCATCTTCATACTTCTTTCTCCTCCGCTTTTACTCCAACATCATATCGCAATTGAGAATCTTCTGCGTCTTATCGTAGAAGAGAATATATGCGCCTACCTGCCAAGCATAGCAGATATCCGAAGCGTCGAACACAATGTTCGGATTATCGCTAATATCGAGGTAGTAACACAATGTCGAGATTGTATCATCAACCTTTGTAATATCGTTAGAGCCGAGGTACAAACCTCGCAAACCGACATGCTGATAGATACCCTGTGGCCACTCGTGCAAGCAACGATAGCCCTCTGCATCTCGCTGACTACGCACAGCCAATACGGTCAAGCCCGCAACATCGAGTGGGTTGAATGGGAACTCCGAGAATCGGTTGAACGAAAGATCCACACCATAGAGATATGGCATATTTCCTGCGTGGAACTCCTTTGGCAACTTCGACAAGTAGTTGTACGAAAGGTCAAACGACATATGGTTGATAGCGTTCTTGTGCGAGAACGAACCTGCCGGAATAGTCTCCATCTGGCAAGCACTTGCGATGATATACTCGAACAACGAGTTCGAATCAGCCAACGCCTTCGGATACCTCTTCAATGGGTTCATCGACAAGGTGAAGGTCTTACACTTAATACCCTTGTATGAACCACTCTTCTCACCCTCGCAAATCTCATCGGCAGTACCAATCTGGTTGCCCGCAAAACTTACGGCATTCATTGCGTAGGTACTATTTGCGTTGAAGATGTTTGGAATCTTGGTCAACTTGTTGTAGTTCACCGAGAAGGTCTCCACATCGTCATAACCGCAGTAGTAGCCGTTACTATCGTGAGGGATATACTCAATCTGGTTATTGTCGAGGTAGAGCTGTGTAAATGCCACCTCCTTACCGAGAGGTTCGAGTTCCGAGATTTTGTTGAATGCCAAATCCAGCAAGCCGATAGCCTCGAAGCCACCCTCACCGAACCAGCTCTTTGGCAACTTTGTCAAGTTGTTCTGACGAGCATAGAAAATCTCTATTAACTTGCGTGAAGCACCCTTCGCCAACGCCTCAAAGCCCTTGGCAATCTCCTCGCTCGACCACTGCTTGTTGTTCGAGATATTCACCGAGCGCAAGGCAGGTAACTCGCCAATCGCAACTGGGAAAGTAACCATATTCGGACAGTTGTAAATCTCGATAGACGAGAGAGCCTCCAACTGACCAATCTCCGCAGGCAACTCCACAATCGGGCTGTTTGCGATATTGAGAGTTTCGAGTTTTTTAAGGTTACCTATCTCGGCTGGCAACTTTGTCAAGCCATTAATAAGCACACCGTGATTCATATCGTACTTGTGAATGGTCTGCTTACCACTCTTCTTGTCGATAATCTCCGCCTCGCTATACTTCTCGTAGAGAGCCATTGCTGGCGAGTAGAGTCCCTTCTCGATAAGAGCACGGGCACAAGGCTCCGACATCTGCACCGCAGGGTGAATTGTGTGCAAATATGCACGCTGGTCGTCAAACATATTGCGCTGACGCTCTGCGTGTGAACGCTTCATATCGAGCGATGGATCGTAGATGATATTTGTATCGTTGTGAGTACCGAGGTACAACTCTATCAACTCGGTAAGTTGGCCAATTGCAGGCGACATCTCACCCTTGAAGCCAAAGTTGCTCAAATCGATACGAGCAATACGACCATTCGAGTGTACCTGCACACCCGGCTGCTCACACCACAAATCGACATCTTTATTGAAGTCCCAGTTTGCACCACGCTGGTACGACTCTCCATCGTAGCACCAATTTGGGCCATCGAGCGACTCCCAAATAGCCTTCAAAGCGTAATTATCCTTGATATATTCGTCTGCCTCGTGCAATTTAACACGCACATCGGCATTTGTAGTCTTGTTATCCTCGATTACAATATCGTACTCTGGTTTTGCTTGGCTATTGCAAACTTCGAGAGGTACAACATCTCTTACCGAGGCATAAGTGGTATACGACACAACACGGTATCGTCCTGCTTCGAGCGAGAGGAGTGTGTCGCACTTGATAGACGAGGTTTTGTATCCGTGCTTGTCGCTCTGCATATTTTCCTCGTCGAAGTGCTGCGAGAACTTGCCAGGCAACTTTTCAAATGTGTACTTTCTGTCCAACACACCACCATCACTCTTCACCTTCTGCAAAGTGATATCTACTGCCTTAATCTCGTCAAATGTATATTGGCGATTAGCCTCGCTGCGAACAGCAGGCATATTATTAAAATCGGAAAAGTCCTTCACAAGGCGGAACTTCACGTGACCTCGCTCCACAACATCAATCAAAACATCGTGTACGGTCAAGCCTCCTACACATACCGAGAACTCTCCACCGGTATATACCATTTTGTTATATATCTCATTGTCGAGAGCATCAAAAAGCTTTATCTGTTTCAAGGTATAATTACCCGATACGAGTTTCAACTTATCGCTACGCACGCCAAATTCGGCTGCATCATTATCTGATGCAGATAATACAAGCGTCTGACGCAATTTGCTACCATTGTTGTCAACGATATTAATCTCTACCTTGCAGGCTTCTGCCAAATAGTCGAGTATATCATCATCCGCACGCGTAGATTTGGTTGCCGGCTCATACGAAGCCCTTTTGTATAGTTTGAATTGAACATATCCGTAATCTTTCTCGCGGAGATCAATTATATTGTCATTGGCACAACTCTGCACCAACAACATTGCCACCGCCGTTGCGAATATGTATAGTTTTCTAAGTTTCATTATCAAAAAACTGTCTTTTTTTCTTCTATTTATAGTCTAACTTTTTTTGGAAAAAGTCTTAAAAAAGCGATACTCCGCCCCGCCCTTTTATTTTGAGGCGGAGTATCGAAAGAATTATTCAACAAAATCAATATTTACAATCAATTTATAAGTTGTCATATAACCATCAGCGTAAATATCAAAGTTGTACTCACCATCAGCGATACTTTCAATAGATGCACCCTCTGCCAATGTAACATAATATGCGTTCAAATCGGCATCGTATGCCAAATCGAGAGTACCCTCTTGATAACAGTAGTGCATTGTATAGTTAGGCACAGTAAATGCTACATACATACGCATACCACCACTTGTAAGATAAGTATTATCATAGAAAGTCACTGCATAGCTATTATCTCCATTATCTACCCAATTCAAAATACCTGGATTCAAAAGAGCCAAACCAGAGGTTGCACCACCAGTCTGACCTGGATTGTATGTCGAAGTACAGAAGATAGATACCAATACATTACCCTCTGCATCCTCGAAGTTTACATACGACTCGTACTGTGGATCAAACCAAGACCACTGTGCAGACTCCTTCGAGAGATCCATAGCAACCATAAAACCATTGCCATTCTCGCCCAAACCATTAGTAATAGTCAACCAAGAATCCTCTCGTGTTGTAAATTCAACAGGATCTGAAGCACCTTCAGTGTATGCATAAGTCTTAATCGAGTAGTCAGTATCCAAACCGCAATCCAAGCGAATACCCTCAATAACCCACTGGCTTGCATAGTTCATATGATAAGTGTGCTGTGCGTTTTTGAATGGGCTCCAACTTGGATGTCCTCCCTCTTCAAAAGTAACATCTGGATCAGGATAAGGAAGTGAAATTGCAGCTGGACGCTCAATCTGCTTAACTGTGATGGTTGCTAAAGTCTGAGTTGTAGATCCCATCTTGATATATACAGGGAATACTACATCTGCATCATAGTTCTTAATCACTTCGTTCATGATAACTCGAACTGTGATACCCTCACCAGCGACACCCGAAACCTCAGTATCAAAAACAGTTCCTTCGCCATTGTTGTAAGAAAGCTGTGCGTAGTAATCGTTCTCCAACGACACTGTCCATGTAGTGTTAGCATCGAAAACCAATCGTTGCACATCGCCAGCCAAAAGCTCAAAAGACTGCGACTCTGGGAAGATTGGCGTTACGCCCTCTTCTCCGCCTGGTGTACATGCAGCGAACAACATTGTTGCGCCACACAAGATTGCTAAAATCTTTTTCATAAACCTAAATTTTTTAAATTAAACTATAAATAAAAGGGATTTATAAATATATCTTTCCTCTTCTCTGTCTCTTTTATTACTACCGTAATTATACGCCCTCACGCATCATCTCCTCGGCCTCTTCCTTCGACACCCATTCGAGGATGTTGTAGAAGTCGCCAATATAACCTACAAGTTCTGTGTAGTTCTTTACATATACACGCACATAGAGTTGTGCGAACTTCTGACAAGCATTGTAAGACGATACATAGGTTCCCGTAGGGCTCGACTGCGCAAGTATCTTACCGTCGCCGTGCTCAATTCCCAACACCGAAAACTCATCGCCGATAATCTGATCTGGTGCAACCACCAAAGTTGGCTCCGAAGGGTTCTCGGTATTGAAAGTCAACTCCACATCGTAGCCATCGTGGAAGAGTCCAGCCATAACTACGGTGTTGCTCTTATTCTTGTGTTTGTAGCACTTAACCAAACGACTATACGATGTGTTCTGACCAGGATAGTTGTAGAGCAACAACGAGGTGAGCAAGCAGTAGCGAGGATCCTCAATGGTACCTCCCCACTCGTTGATGTCGAATGGGCACGCCTTGAACATTGTAACCTTGGTACGATTGTGCTTTGGGTACAAGTTCCACTTCAACTCATCGGGCATAACCAACTGCAAGGTAAAACCGAGCGAATCGGTAGGCTCGATATTCTCATAGTTACCATACACCTCAACATCGGTAGACAACTCACCTGCTGGGATGGTGAAGGTGTTCGACTTCAAGCGGTAGTGCACACCCTCAATGGCGGTGCTACCCTTATCAACAACCTCAACTGCATAGGTACGGTCGTAACTACGAGCCACAGTCGACGACACCGCAATTTTGAATGGTGTTCCATCTGCCACAACTGCATTTGTCGAGAGAGTATCCGAGAAAATCAAATACTCCGCATCGTCGTAGGTGATATAGTGCTCCTTGCACGACACCACGCCTGCAATAATGGCAACTGCCATAAATATATTAAGTATCTTCTTCATAATCATCTCCTCCTTCGTTTAGTAGCCCGCATTCTGTTTAACATTCGAGCCCGGAGCCTCAACCTCGTGACGAGGAATTGGCCATACGAACATATAGTCGTCGATGCTCTTCTCCAATGTGCTACCCTCAACTAACGAGTTTGTCTGCGGAGTACGCTTAAAGCCCTTACCCTCGTTGTACTCACTGCCCCAACGCTTCAAATCCTGCAAGCGGTGGCCCTCCATATACAACTCACGCACACGCTCATCGGCGATATTCTGCAACCAGTTCGCAGCAGTTACTGTCATTAGTCCCTTACCCGACTGGAAACGACTCTCACGCAACTTTGTCAAATCTTCCGACGCCTTCGAGTACTGTCCCTGACGGCAAAGTGCCTCGGCACGGATAAGATACTGCTCTGCCAAACGGAATGGCTTTGGCATAGACACCTCGTAGAGGTAGTAACTACTAATAAAACTCTGATTTCCAGCGTACTTCAAGAGCAACGGCCAAGCAAGTCCGTGCGGATGAGCAGTCTGCGCCATTGCAAAGTATGCGTTATAGCGAAGGTCGCTCGAATCGTAGAGATTCAACACCCACTGCGCTGGAACATAGTCTGGATAGTAGTTCACACCATCGGTATTTCGGCCCAAGAATGGCGAGCCGAGCATACCTCCATACGACTCAGGAGTGAGGTAGATACGCCAAATAATCTCGTATCCATCATCATTTGTCCAGAGGTACTGGAAGTGGTTGCCATTTGCTATCGACTGATTTACAGACGAGAGTGCAAAGTTTTTATTATCAATCAAACGAGTTGAATAATCAACTGCATCCTTCCAATTCTGCATATAGAGTGCTACACGAGCGTGCAACGCCTCTGCCTTAGCCTTTGTAGCGTAGATATTGCCATAAACATCGTTCTCGTTGTCGAGAATCTCCTCCGCCTTTGCCAAGTCCGACAACACAAACTGATACGAGTCGTACAACGACGCACGCTCCGCCTTCTCTGGTTGCGAGTAGTGCTTACGCAACACTACACCCAACTGCGATTTTGCAGTTGCAGGGTTGTAGGCCTCGCAATACAACTTGATAAGTTCCGAATAGCACAACGCACGCACGGTATAAATCTCACCTGTAAGCACATCGAGTTCAGAGAGTTTTGCATCATCCACAGTATTAGCCTTCACTGTATCCACATTTTCGAGGAAGAAGTTACAGTTCGAAATCACATTGTAGAGTCCTGCATAAACAGCCTCCGACTCCGAAGTGGTCGAACGAATCTGCCACAACCAGAACGAACCCAACTGGTTACTATATCCCTCAACCGCATAGACAAAGTCTGCCTGAACATCTGGCAAATAGGTGAGGTAGCCTGTATAGAGTGAAGAACTCTTCAACAAGGCGTAGATACCTGTGTTAATTTGCAAGGCGTCATCATAAGTCTTCATCGACTTCTCTGTCTGTATCGCCGAGCCTGGATACTTCTCCAAGCACGAGGTTGCTGCCACTGCAACAGCCACTGCCACGATACACACCTTTATATTATATATTATACTCTTCATCATAGCCGTTAGAATGTTATATCAAGACCAAATGTATATTGACGAGCCATAGGATACTGCGCTGCATAGATGTTCGAAGTACCCTCTGGATCCAAGCCAGAGAACTTGGTAAAGGTGAATGGGTTTTGAATCTGTGCATATAGACGCATACCCTGGAACACCTTACTCTTACGCATCCACTGCTGTGGGAATGAGTACGAAAGCATCACATTCTTCAAGCGCAAGAAGGATGCATCCTCCAACAAGCGGCTATCGAACTCGGTGTAAACACCGTGACGAGGAATATCGGTAATATCACCCGGCTTCTTCCAGCGATCGAGCAAGCGAGCCGACTGGTTGTACGACATAAAGCGACCATTCGACTCATCGAAGTAGCGGTCGTTGTTAATCATCCAGCGGTCAGCAACCCACGCAAACTGTGCGCTGAGCGAGAGTCCCTTCCACGACAAAGCAGTACCGAAACCACCCTGCCAAGGAGCAAAGTAACTCTTTCCTACGAGTACCTTATCCTCATCACGCATCTCGTTGGTCAATTTACCATCCGCAGTGTACCACAAAGCATCTCCATTTGCAGGGTTAACGCCCGCAAAGCGGTTGATGTAGAACTCGCCAAGAGGATGACCTACAACGAGTTTTGTATTTGTATTTGCCATCTCGTACTCGGTTACGCCGTTATACAACTCTGTAATACGGTTGTGGTTGTACGAGAAGTTTGCATTTACTGTCCACGAGAAATCCTTTACTTGGAGAAGTGTGCCCTGCAAGTTCACCTCGACACCCTTATTCACCATTGCACCAACATTATCCCACTTGTAACCAAAGCCCGAAGTCGAGTATGGAAGTGGTACCTGCATCAACATATCGGTTGTACGCTTGTAGTACAACTCAACATCAACGGTCAAGCGATGCCAGAAGCCGAAGTGCAATGCCAAGTTCGAAGTCCAAGGCTTCTCCCACGAGAGCGACTCATTACCAGGCTGCGCCAACGCCATACCTGCATCACCTCCGTAGTCCAAACCTCCTCCTACGAGAGCCAAGTGCTCGTAGTTAGGAATTGACGAGTTACCCGAAGTACCTGTCGAGAGCGAAACCTGAGCGTGAGTCAACCAACGGCGTGCAGACTCCATAAAAGGCTCATCACGCAGACTCCACATAAAGCCCAACGACCAGAAGGCTGCCCAACGATTATTCTTACCAAAACGGGAAGAACCATCGGCACGCACTGCTGCCTCGAAGAAGTAGCGCTCGTCGTAGTTATACTCACCACGGCCAAAGAACGACAAGAAACCATAATCCGAGTCGGTAGTGTCGCTCCACGATGTTACTCGTGTAGCCGAGGAGATATTTGTCAACATATCGTTATTCTGTCCCTGAGCCAACAAACTGAACGCCTCGTAGTGGTAAGAGATACCCTCCTGACCAGCCAAGAAGTTAAAGTTGTGCTTATAACCCTTCGAGAAACGGTAGTTGATGGTATTCGTTACTGTAAGCGAGCCACCATCAGTCGACGAGCGTGAAGCCGAACCCTGTCCCTGATTTGGCAAGTAACTTGGATAGGACTGACCAAAACCAGTAGTGTGCGAGTAGTCAACCGCCAACTGCGAGCGCAAGGTCAAGCCCTGAATAGGTGTAGCCTCGGCATAGAATGTCGAGAGCAACTTGTACTTCTTGAAGTTTACAGGGTTATTCTTAATCCATTCGAGTGGATTCTCCTTGATACCCTTCCACGAGCCATCATTAACCGATGCCAACGAGCCATCAGCCTTGTATGGCGAGTAGTATGGCAACATAAAACGAGCCGCTGAGATTGGGGTAACCAAGGTATAACTTCTCTCCTCTGCCTGCTGTATCTGCTGATAGTTGAGCATTGTGTTTGTACCAATCTTCAGCCATCGTGCAGCCTTACGATCCAAGTTTGCACGGAACGAGTAACGAGCAAAGCCCGATCCAAGCGCTGTACCCTGCTGGTTGTAGTAACCACCCGATACATAGTACGAAGTCTTATCGTCAGCACCCGAAATCGAAATCTCGTAGTTCTGCAACAACGCAGCGTTATTGTAGACCTCATCGAGCCAACGGACATTGGTCTTGCGCAACAAGTCGTAGTCCTTGCCTTCGGTCAAACCAACCTCCTTCTCGTACTGAATACGCTCTGCGGTATTCATCAAATCCCAGTTATCACCCGCAATCTGCGAGAAACCGAGTTGCATACGATAGTCGATGCGTGGGCGGTCAGCCTTTGCACCTCGCTTGGTCGTAATAACGATAACACCATTCGCAGCACGAGCACCGTAGATTGAGGTCGAAGCCGCATCCTTCAATACCGACATCGACTCAATATCGGCAGGATTGATAGTGTTGAAGTCGCTACTCTCGATAGGCACACCGTCCAAGATATACAAAGGCGCTGTACCAGAGTTGATAGAGTTCACTCCTCGAATCATCAACTGCGCCGAAGCACTTGGCTCTCCCGATGGGGACATAACCGAAAGACCTGCAACCTGACCCTGCAACGCTTGGTCGAAGGCAGCAGTTGGGGTGTCTGTAATGCTCTCCATCTCGACAGCGGCAACCGAACCTGCCACAGTACCCTTCTTACGAACACCATAAGCGATTACAACGACATCGTCGATAGCCTCTGTATCGCTCTGCATCACAAGGTTATAGGTAACCTCCGACTTGCCAGCCGGCACTGTCCACTCTACCGAGCGGTAGCCCAAATAAGTAAATGAAAGTTTTGTACCTGCCTCTGCCTTGATGGTGTAGGTTCCGTCAAGCATTGTCGTAACACCTTGCATCTTCTCGGTAACGACAGCAACTCCTATCAGTGGCAACTTATCCTCCGCCGAGGTTACAACACCACTCACCATTACGACAGAGCCACCCTGCGCAGACGCAGAGTTCGACACCATCGCAAATGCGAGGAGTAGACAGGTTAGTAATGAATTAAAATGTCTCTTTAACATAGCGAGGGCAAAGGTACTATTTTACTATGTAAAAAGCAACAGCATTAATGAAATTTTTTTATTAATTCATTTAACATATTTATGCAATTATAGCATATTCTATTATGCAACCCCGCCCATACTAACACACAGCGCCATTTTTGCCATATAGATAAAAACAGCAAGTCGAGCAAAAAAATGCTCGACTTGCTTAATTTTTCGACTTTTAAGCGACTATTTCGAAGCCCTCTTACGGTCTACCTCGTTCAAAAGTATCTTGCGAAGACGCATAGATTTTGGAGTAACCTCAACATATTCATCCTCTTTGATATACTCCAAAGCCTCCTCCAACGAGAAGATTTTTGGAGGCACAATAACCGCCTTATCATCAGAGCCCGAAGCACGCATATTAGTCAATTGCTTAGACTTGCAGACATTCACCGTAATGTCGTTGCTACGGGTATGCTCGCCGATAACCTGTCCCATATATACCTCCTCCATTGGAGAGATGAAGAAGCGACCTCTATCTTGCAGTTTATCAATCGAATAGGCATACGCCATACCTGTTTCGGAAGCGATAATCGAGCCATTGGTACGCATATCAATATCGCCAACATAAGGCTCAAAAGCACGCAAGCGGTGCGACATAATCGCCTCGCCCGCAGTAGCAGTAAGCATATTCGAGCGCAAGCCGATAATTCCTCGTGAAGGAATATCGAACTCCAAGCGAGTACGACCATTCGACGACTCCATATTTGTAAGCGTACCCTTGCGACGAGTTGTCAACTCGATTACTGTACCTGCATACTCCTCTGGACAATCTACGGTCATCTCCTCGATAGGCTCACACTTTACACCATCAATCTCCTTAATGATAACCTTCGGCTGTCCCACCTGCAACTCATAGCCCTCTCTACGCATAGTCTCCACCAATACCGAAAGGTGCAATACTCCACGACCAAACACGAGGAATGAATCGGCATTCTGACCCTGCTGAACACGAAGAGCCAAATTGCGCTCCAACTCGCTATCCAAGCGATCCTTCAAGTGGCGAGAAGTTACAAACTTACCCTCACGACCAAAGAATAGCGAGTTGTTGATAGTGAACAACATAGACATCGTAGGCTCGTCAATCTTGATTGGTGGCAGTGGCTCTGGATTTTCTGCGTCGCAGATTGTATCACCAATCTCAAAACCCTCAATTCCGACCAAGGCGCAAATCTCGCCGCACTCCACCTTATCGACCTTCTTCTTGCCGAGTCCATCAAAGACCATCAAGTCCTTGATTTTGGTCTTTATCATAGTCGTACCATCACGCTTTGCAAGGGTTACATTCTGACCATTTACAAGCGTACCACGAGTGAGTTTTCCCACAGCGATACGACCAATATAGGAGGAGTATTCGAGCGAAGTAACCAACAACTGCGGAGTACCCTCGGTGGTTGCTGGCTCTGGAATTTCGTCAATAATAGCATCGAGCAATGGCACAATGCTATCGGTCTTTTCGTTCCACTTATGCGACATCCAGCCCTGCTTAGCCGAGCCATAAATTGTCTTATAATCAAGTTGTTCCTCGGTTGCATCGAGCGTAAACATCAAATCGAACACCTGCTCATTCACAACCTCTGGGCGGCAGTTTGGTTTATCCACCTTGTTGATTACAACGATAGGCTTTTTGCCGAGCGAAAGCGCCTTCTGCAACACGAAGCGAGTCTGTGGCATAGTACCCTCGAAAGCATCGACCAAAAGTAGCACTCCGTCGCACATATTCAACACACGCTCCACCTCTCCACCAAAGTCGGCGTGACCTGGGGTGTCGATGATATTGATTTTGTAATCTTTGTAGACTACCGACACATTCTTCGAGAGAATGGTGATACCTCTCTCTCGCTCCAAGTCGTTATTATCAAGTACGAGGTCGCCCGTTTTCGACGGCTCACGAAGCAGATTTCCCGCCAAGATCATCTTATCCACCAATGTGGTCTTTCCGTGATCCACATGGGCAATGATGGCGATATTGCGCAATTTTTGCATAATTTTTTCTCTGATTTTATCTAAATAATGGGCAAAATTAAGAATTTTTATCGAAAATTTGTTACTTTTGCGTAACTAATATATATAATGTATGGCAAAATCGATAGAAGTAACGAGCAATAGCACTATCTATATGGGTAGTGTGGAGGTGTTGTTGCCACAACTTCTACCCAACCGCCGCACTATTGTCATATCCGATAGCAATATCGACCGCACCCACCACAACCTCATTAACTCCTACGAGCATATACTCATAGGACAGGGCGAGCAGGCGAAGAGCCTCACCACATTGGAGGAGGTGTATCGTCGCCTTATAGAGATGGGAGCCGACCGCACCACATTCATTCTTGGCATTGGCGGTGGCATCGTTACCGATATTGCAGGATTTATCGCATCGACATATATGCGTGGTTTGGAGTTCGGTTTTGTCACCACCACCCTACTTGGAGCCGTAGATGCCTCGGTAGGCGGAAAGAACGGAGTTAATGTTGGTGGCTTCAAGAATATGGTTGGCACATTCTCGCAGCCAAAGTTTGTAATATGCGATGTCGCACTGCTGCACTCTCTGCCCGAAAGGGAGTTCCGTGCAGGTTTGGCAGAGGTTATCAAGACCGCTATTTTGGGCGATAGCGAACTATTTGAGATATTGGAGCATACATCGTGTAAGGAGTTGCGCAAGAACGACAATCTGCTCGAAGAGATAATTCTTCGCTCGATGAAGGTTAAAGCCTCTGTCGTAGCCGAAGATGAGCGTGAAGGGGGGCGTCGTAGAGTGCTGAATCTCGGTCATACATTGGCTCACGCCATCGAGAAGTGCAGCCACGACTACTCGCACGGCGAGGCTGTGGCAATAGGTCTACACCGCATTACACTCTCGGCATTGGAGCAAAAAACCATCTCGGAGAGCGAGGGTAAACGCATTCTATCGCTCATTGAAAAGTATGGTTTCAAAACAGCCATCTCCACCGAGCGAAAGTTATTGTTGCGAGCCATAGAGGGCGACAAGAAGCGCAAGGGTAACTCGATACACATAATCCTACCAACCCACATAGGTGAGGTGGAGGATAGAGAGGTGCGCCTAAGCAACATAGGAGATATTTTCAAGACAATTTAACTATTTACCTAATATATGAATTACAGAGTTTTAACCCAAGCCGAAATTGAGACTTTACAGGCACAACAGTGTCGAGCAGAGGATTGGGCAACCATCAAAGTTCACCCCGATTTTTCTACTGACCACATTCACAATGTTCGCTTTTCGGGCAACATCACCCTCGGCTTTTTTGCCGAGTCATTCACGCGTATAGGAGGCATAAATATGCACTCAGGCATTCGCAATGCCGCACTCCACAATGTAGAGGTGGGCAACAACTGCCTGATTGAAAATATCAACAACTACATCGCAAACTACACCATAGGAGAGAACTCCATTATTGAGAATTGCGACCTGATTGTCGTAGATGGCAAATCGAGTTTCGGTAATGGTGTCGAAGTGTCGGTATTGAACGAGACAGGAGGTCGTGAGGTGGTTATCACCGACAAACTCTCGGCACACACCGCCTATATTATGGCACTCTACCGCCACCGACCACAACTCACCAAGTGCTTGCGAGATATTGCTATAAGTTATAGCGAGGAGCACTCTTCCGAGATGGGTACAATTGGTGCAAATGTCGAAATTTCCAACTCTGGTATCATCAAAAATATCCGTATTGGCGATTACTGTCGTATTGATGGTGTAAACCACCTCACAAACGGAAGTTTGAATAGTTGCAAGGAGGCTCCAATCTATATCGGACACGGCGTTATCTGCAACGACTTTATTGTTTCGAGTGGTTCTACGATTGATAGTGGTGCAACATTGAGCCGTTGTTTCGTAGGTCAGGCCTGCACACTCGGCCATAACTACTCCGCTTCGGACTCACTCTTTTTCAGCAACTGTCAGGGCGAGAATGGTGAGGCTTGTGCAATTTTTGCAGGTCCTTACACCGTAACCCACCACAAATCGACACTCCTCATCGCAGGAATGTTCTCGTTTATGAATGCCGGCTCTGGCTCTAATCAGAGCAACCATATGTATAAACTTGGCCCTATCCACCAAGGAACTTTGGAGCGAGGAGCAAAGACTACATCCAACTCATACATCCTGTGGCCTTCTCGTGTGGGAGCATTCTCATTGGTTATGGGACGCCATGTCAGCAACTCCGACACTACCAACTTGCCATTCTCGTACCTTATCGAGCAGAACAACACTACACACCTTGTTCCAGGCGTAAACCTCCGCTCGGTAGGTACTATCCGTGATGTGCAGAAGTGGCCAAAGCGTGATCGCCGTACAGATCCAAACCGCCTCGACCTTATCAACTACAACCACCTCAGCCCTTACACCGTGCAGAAGATGTTGAAGGGTAAGGCGATACTCAAAGGTTTACAGCAGGCGAGTGGCGAGTTGTCGGACATATACTCGTTCCACAGCACCAAAATCAAGAACTCTTCCCTTCGCAAGGGCATAAAGTTCTACGATGTGGCTATCCACAAGTTTATGGGCAACTCTATCATCAATAGGTTGGAGAATTTGCAATTCACCTCTGACGAGGATATTCGCAAGCGCCTCCGCCCCGACACAGAGATTGGCGTTGGCGAGTGGGCGGACATCTCTGGTTTAATTGCTCCAAAGAGCGAAATCGAGCACTTAATAAATGCTATCGAGAGTGGCAAAACCACCCAACTATCAGAGATAAATAGAGCCTGGGAGCAGATGCACGCCAACTACTACACCTACGAGTGGACTTGGGTTTACAACAAAATCGAGGAGTTCTATGGCATTGCACCAGAGAATCTTACAGCCAAGGATATAACCAAAATCGTAGAGCAGTGGCGAGATGCAGTAGTATGGCTCGATAAGATGATTTACGAGGATGCACGCAAGGAGTTCTCGTTGGCTTCACGCACTGGCTTTGGCGCAGATGGCTCACGCCAAGAGAAGGATAGCGACTTCGAGCAGGTGCGAGGCGACTTCGAGAGCAATACTTTTGTATGCACAGTGCTCAAACACATCGAGGCCAAATCGGCACTCGGTCAGGAGTTGATTGACAGATTAGCGCATCTGACTAACTAGTACAGTTTGCAGACAAAAACCGGGATGTTTGTTACATCCCGGTTTTTTGTTATATCTTACTAAAATCGTCAATGATGAGATTATTTTTGTGCGAAGTAAGGCGATGAAAGCGCAGCATAGTAAGCCTATGTGAGCATTTCAGCGTCCGAAGATTCGTGCAAAAAGAACTCATCAGAACGATTTTCTCACTAGATCAATGAAGGTAAACCCTCCATCATACTCTTCACCTTGAGCGAACTCCTCACGGGCAACCTCCTGCCACTCGGAATAGTTGATTTCAGGGAAGAATGTATCGCCCTCGTAGTTGCGATGAACGATGGTCAGATACAACTTGTCAGCCAACGGCAATGCCTGCTTATAAATCTGCGCTCCACCGATGATAAATACCTCCTCATCGGACGGGAACATCTTAACTGCCTCCTCGATAGAGTGTGCAACCAAGCAACCCTCGAATTCGCTTTCGCCACGAGTAATGACTACATTTGTGCGCTTTGGCAGTGGGCGACCAATAGACTCGAAGGTCTTACGCCCCATAATAACGGGGTGTCCCGTAGTGGTAGTACGGAAACGACGCATATCCTCTTTGATATTCCACAATAAGGCGTTCTTATCGCCTATAACGCCATTTTCTGCAATGGCTACAATAATTGAAATCATTATTTAGATGTTATAAATCAACTTTACATTACATATACAACATAGGGCTTTCTGTCACTATCTTTCCACCACTTTTTGGGGGCGTATAGAGAATGCCGAGGCGTTGTAATACTGTGAAATAAGCCCTATTCCTCGTTCCCAGATGTAGAAGTCGTTCGAACTACTCCTACGACCGGGCGTAAGTTTTGATGTCCAATACCAACCCGCCTTGCCCAGCCACTTTTGACCACTGGGGTCGAGGTCATACCATATAGCGCCAGCCTTAACAAACCCATCCTTGATACCCTGCGCCTTGATGAGGAGAATATCCTCATAAACGGGTACGCAATAGCCCGGAGGGCAGGGATCGAACATCGTTTTGCGTCCCTCCTTGCACCACGATTCGGCCGGTTCGACATCCATCCATCGGCTATTGCGAGAGAGGAATGTCATTGGGTTGGCAACCGCAAATTCATAGTTCTGTTTCTTGTTGTAGCAGACCGTCATTCCCTTCATAGAGGCGGGTATAGGCTCTTTGCGCCCCCACTGCCAAAAACAACCATTTTCGCCCGATGCACCCAATGTTGTTGAGTACGCTCCAAGGTTGCGATCGAGAAATACGATACCCCCAATTTGACAATCCACAGCATCGGTCAACCATATATGCCACGACCATATACACTTACCTTCGCTACAAGCCTCATCGGAGTAGATACCTATAAGCGCATTACCCTTCGTTGCACCTTTTTTGGTCGAAAAGAGAATCTTGCTACCCGATAACTTCACACTCTCGTCAATAACGAAATCGCTATCCTCCCATACAACCTTTATACCCTTTATCTGCTTGGTGTCGATATGGGTTGAGTAGCCGAGTGTAGCCACGCCGTTACCTTTGACATTGGCCAGGAAAGAGTAGTTCTCGCCACCGCAAACCATATAGCAGTTAGCGCTCTCCAAGGCCGATAGATCCCTTCGGGCCGCCATAGTCAGGCCGACAATCATCACTGCCAACACCGTGAAAATCAATCTCTTCATAACTAATCTACTCTCTTTCCATTTGCATCGACCCACGCCTCACCATTATATATAACAAGTTTACCCAAGTCGGTATCATAGTATGTCTGTATGTAGGTTGGTATATAACTCAATCGCTCAGCTGTCGTACCAGCCATTGCGTGAGCCGAATTACGGGTCTTGAAGCGATGACCACTACCCTTCTCCCAGAATTGTACATCCACGGCATTACCCTTACTCAATGAGTGTTTATTTGCTGCAAAGACGATATTGCCGCACCAAGTTCCCGGGATAACTTCTCGTGCCGGGAGAACAGGTTTGAGCGTAGGATTTTCGTTTTCGCGAAACTCCATTGTATGAGATATCATATCCACACACTGCAAACCCGGATTATTCGGATCGCGCATCTCACCACAACGATTGAACAGTGGTAACGCTGCACATAACTCCTCGCTACAATTTATGAGTGTAATCGGGTGCTCCCAAACGCCCCACTCCACGGTCTCATAATTGCCAAAGGTATAGCCATAATAACTTTTATAGCCAAGCAAGCCTACACATACGGTGTGCTCGCCTCCAATCTGAAACGCCTCGTAGAAACCAATACTATAGATATCTTTCCAATACTGGCCAATACCGTTCGTATTGACATTTTGACCACGAATACCAACCGAGCCTTCAACAGGAATCACTCCGGCACCTGCGCCTGCGGCATTCATTCGCAAATTCTCCAATACTGCACCACCCGTACGGAAGAGGTTAAGGCATATGACCTTATGCTTGGTATCGGGCAACATAATCTGGAAGTTGCGTAACTTGACATTATTCGTATTTCTGCCCATATTGTCGGAGAAGAGCATAACGCACACTTGCTCGTTTGGGTCGAGACCCTCATACGCCTCGGGGCGCACCTTAAACTCGACATTCACACCTACACGGGGAATAATATCGCTCTTACCTTCGAAACGAAGGCTTGCCATTTGCGGAAATTTAATTGCAGTGCGGTGCGTAGCATCACCATAGAGGTGGAAGCCGTCTATATTATATACTCCATCAGCAAGGTATATCTCGCATGTTTCAGAGGTATTTCCATCGAACCTATCCAACACCTGTTGAATGGTGACCTCATCGTGTACACCACTGCAAACCACATCCGCCGCAGCCTTATCTGCCGCCGAGGAGTTAAAAGCCGCAATGTTAATGATAGTCATTAACGAGGTCAACAACTTTATCATAATCCGCTGTTTTAGAACGACATTGGAGCCTTAATAGTTGGATACGGGTCGTAACCCTCTAATGTAAAGTCCTCGTACTTAAAGTCGAAAATTGACTTTACATCGGGATTTAGTCGCATTGTAGGCAATGCTCTCGGAGTGCGAGAGAGTTGCTCATCTACCTGTTCCAAGTGGTTGAGATAGAGGTGTGTATCGCCCAAAGTGTGAACAAACTCGCCCGCCTCCAAACCGCAAACTTGCGCCATCATCATCGTAAGCAGAGCATACGATGCGATATTGAACGGCACGCCGAGGAATGTATCGGCACTACGCTGATAGAGCATACACGAGAGTTTGCCATCAGCCACATAGAACTGGAACAATGTATGGCACGGTGGCAGAGCCATCTTCTCCACATCGGCAACATTCCACGCCGATACGATAATACGGCGAGAGTCTGGATTGTTTTTAATCAACTCTACCGCCTGTTGAATTTGGTCGATTGCCTCGCCATTTGGTCGTGGCCACGAACGCCACTGATAGCCATAGACATGGTTCAAATCGCCAAACTTATAGCCCGTAATCGGCGACTCGACACCCTCCTGCGCTGCTCGCAAGAACTCCTCCATCGAAACTGGAAGCACACCCTCCTTAACGCACAACTCGTTGTAATAGCGGTAGGCATCATTATCCCAGATATGCACGCCATTATCGACAAGGTACTTAATGTTTGTATCACCATTCAAAAACCACAATAATTCGTGGATAATACCCTTCAAAAAGACCTTCTTGGTGGTCAACAAAGGGAAACCCTGCGAAAGGTCAAAGCGCATCTGATGACCAAACACAGACTTTGTACCTGTACCTGTGCGGTCGGTCTTAACTGCACCTTCGGTCTTGATGCGAGTAAGTAAATCGAGATATTGTTTCATATTTTTTTAGCAATTAGCCATTGGCTATTTATAATGTTTTAATTCTATTCTACCATTGTTGTCGAGCGCAATATAGTTCGGTTGGGTATGCCAATCGCCCATAAAGAGGGTATGTTGCTCACTTGTAATATCGGCTGCATAGTGCATATGACCAAAGATAAAGTGGTCTATATGTTGCTCTCTACCAAACTCCGTAGCAAAGTCGATAAGTGGCTGTAACACATTGATACTTTGCGTTGTTGAGTGCGACTTGCGAGAACGACTGCTCCACCACTTGCCAAAGCGGACAAAGTGATTTGGATGAATAAGCCACGACGCACATTTGCGCAACCTCTTCGAACGGAACATACTATTCATCAAACGCAAGATAGGATTGCCCTTAATGTTCATATTATCGCCGTGCGCCACAAAGAGTTCTTTGCCAGCAACATTAAACCTTTGCGGAGAGGTGTAGAGTTCGATACCGCACTCCTCGGTTAGGTAGTCGCCCACCCACATATCGTGATTGCCTGTGAGCATCACTATACGCACGCCTTTATCGCTCAACTCCGCCAAGCGACCAAGCACACGCACAAAGCCCTTCGGCACAACCTCCTTATACTCAAACCAGAAGTCGAAGATGTCGCCCACCAAAAAGAGCGACTCGGCATCCGCCTCAATCTTCGAGAGGAAGTCAAGAAATAGGCTCTCCACACGGCGTTGTTCAGCCTTATTCCCAGAGCCAAGATGTACATCCGATACGAAATAGTGCATACTCTAATCCTCGAAAATTTTAGCCAATCGTGCTGCCAAAGCGCTACTATAAAGATCCTTGGCAATGATATTGCCCTGTTTGTCTATTAAGAAATTTGAAGGGAGTTTGCGCACATTGTAAGCACGCAACATAGGCGAAGCCTCGCCCATAAAGTCGCACACCGAAATCCAAGGCAACGCCTGCTCCTGAACAGCCGTAATCCACGCCACCTTCGAGGTGTCAGCAGACACCTGATAGACACGGAAGCCCTCATCTTTATACTCATCGTATATCTCCTTCAACTCGGCATTCAAGGCGTTGCTATTGCCCGCCTCGGCAGCCCAGAAATCTACCAATATAACATTTCCGTCCAACGAAGAGAGCGACACCTCATTGCCGTACATATCCTTACCTTTAAGTTCGGGATATGTGCGTGTCTCGATAGAGTTAAGGAGCGAAATTCTCGCCTCCATTCTGGCAATATCGTTGCTCAACTTTACCAAATATGGCGATGTAGGATAGCGCTTTGACACGCTCTCCGACACAATACGGTAGTATATCAAATCACTCTCCGCACCCGACAAATGCTGCTCACCTGTAAGGCGCTGATAGAGCGCATAGACACTCGCCAAGTACTCCTTATTCTCTACAATAAACGAAATCTGATTGCGTTTAACCTTGCGATAGAGGTCATTATAACGCTCTGCCAACTCCTGCTTATTCTCATTATCGGCTTTGCCATAATCCAGGAGTAGACGGTTGAGCGCCAACTGACCATCAAGAAACTCTTTATTGAACTTTCGCAACAACTCCGACTCCTTGGAGCCTGTAACCGTATAGTTCGCCAAGACACTACCCAATGCAGACAGTTCGATGCGCTCACCCCTCGAAACGAGCAATGGCACACGGTCGCCGCCATACATAACATTGTAAAGCGACGGTGTTGGTGCCACATCCGTAATTGTAAAGTGGTAGATACCCTTATCGTCAAGTGCTATCGAATCTACAATGCTCTGTCCCGATGCAGACATCTCTTCCAAGTAGACCATCTTGGAGTTCAATCCAACAAATCGTCCCGATATGCGAACATCGTTTTTACGGCAACCTACTATTGCCACCACAATGCTTGCTACAACCAATATCTTAACTGCAAATCTCTTCATATATTCCTTCTCTTTTTACTCTTCAACAATAACGAACTTCACTTATTGCATATTGTGTCGCTGTCCGCCCTTACGACCACCCTTTTGCTGCTTGGATTGCTGTTTTGATGGGCGTTGCTGGCGCTTATTCTTTTGGTTAGAATGGGCAACTTTACACTCCGTATCGTTCTTTTTGAGCCACTCTTCATCGAGGATTATAGCACCTTCGGACAAAATCATTAGGTCATTTAGTATCTCCTCATTATTCGGATAATCCTGATTATACTCGGCACTCTTGTTACGCATATAGAGAATTGCGTTACGCAAGGTGTCGCCCGCAGTAGAGATACGCTCTGCACCTATACTCTTGATGATTTTAGCGATATTCTTGCCATAGTGCTTGTGCGAGATAAATCCCTGCGGGTATGCCAATCGCTCTGGCTTCACCATCAAATCCTCTCGTGTAGGGAGCGGATAGGGGCTATCCACATCGAGGCGGAAGTCCGACATAATGAACAGGTGATCCCACAACTTGTGGGTAAAATCGGCCGTATCTCGCAACAATGGATTGAGATTTCCCATAACCGCAATTACGGCTTTTGCCTGGCGGGTACGCTCATCTCTATCCTCAATTTCGAGCAGAGAGTCGACCATCTCCTGAATATGGCGACCATACTCCGGAATCATCAAACGACGGCGTAAATAGTTGTAGTTCTTATTCATAAACTGAAAACGGAAAGCGGAAAACGGAAAACTAAAATATCCGAAAAACACACTTCGCCCTAAATTAAATCCTCAATGAATCAAAGTGTCAAAATCACACTCTAAAAGGTCAAATCAAATGTTCTATTCAGACTTTATACTCCCCTATCACTCTACCACTTGCGATATTATGCAGTGTCGGACAAAAGAGATACCTTTGGTGCACTATCTGAATGCAAAAATAGTACTTTTTTAGAGAATAGCAAAATGGCAAAAGTTTTAATTTTAGAACAATCAAAAAGCGTGCGCAACAATCTGCGTGAAAGGTTGGAGTTTGAGGGCTTCTCGACCGAGGGTGCCGAGAGTGTTGCTCTCGCCAAAAAAATGTGCGAGAAAATCTCATTCGACATCATTATCTCGGACAGAACAGACGGACTTACCGACACTCAAATCCCATTTATAGTACTCTCACACGGGGGCGATATGGAGTCGGCAGTCGAGGCGCTACGATGTGGTGCGGTAGATTTCATCACCAAGCCTATCGATATGAATAGACTCCTGCAATCACTGCGCAAAGTTGTTACTCCGCCCATTGCAAATGCCCCCACACCGCCTCGAACAAAGGCGACCAGAGGGGTTAATGATGCGGGATGTCAAACCATTGAGCCCATCGTAGGCAAATCCGATGCTATCGTGCGTGTGCGCAAGTTAATAGATAAAGTAGCAGAGAGCGAAGCCAGAGTGCTTATAACTGGCGAGAATGGCACAGGCAAGGAGTTGGTGGCAAGATGGCTACACTGCAAGAGTCGCCGTGCCGAAGCACCATTTGTGGAGGTTAATTGTGCCGCTATACCCTCCGAACTCATCGAGAGCGAACTTTTTGGACACGAGCGAGGAGCCTTCACCTCGGCGGTAAAGCAGCGAAAAGGCAAGTTCGAGCAGGCGGATGGAGGTACACTCTTTATGGATGAGATTGGCGATATGTCGTTATCGGCACAGGCCAAAGTGTTGCGAGCCTTGCAGGAGCGAAAAATATCCCGTGTAGGTAGCGACCGAGATATAGAGGTGGATGTGCGAGTTATTGCCGCCACAAATAAGAATCTTGAAGAGGAGATAAAGCGGGGCAACTTCCGTGAAGATTTATACCACCGCATAGGGGTTATATTAATAAAAGTACCCCCTTTGCGAGAGCGAAAGGGGGATGTAGCAATACTTATAGAGTACTTTTTGGAGAGCATCTGCCAAGAGTATCATATCCCGACCAAGGCGATTGACAAGGCGGCCATATCGCAACTCTCCGAGCGCTATTGGAGTGGCAACATACGAGAACTACGCAATGTAATCGAGCGACTGATTGTTCTCGGTGGCGACACTATCACCCACAGCGATATCGAGGAGTATTGTTAGTTAGGACGGAAGTTTGGTATTGAGCGCTGAGCCATCTCGGCAGCAGCAACCATCTCACTCTGTGTCTGTACCATACGGAGCATATCGCCAATGTCGTCGAAACCTCGCAACGAGGTACCTATCGGCATACGGCACTGTAACTCCAACTCGGCAAGGCGCTCACGCACCTCCTCCAACCCTTCGGGGATAGCGATATAGACGCAATCGACCTCGGTATACTCGGCAAAGAAGAGTGTCATCAATGCCGCCTTCTGTGCCGAAGGCACATAGCGCACTTCGATATTATCACGCATAACACCGCACATAGCGAGTCCTTGCAACGCCTCGAACTCGCTTTTCGAGTCTTCCAGCGCAACTACGCCAACCTTTATATCTGAAATTGCAATCATAAGTAAAAATAAGACGAAAGAGTTAAAATTCCTCACTCCTAACTCCTAACTACTCACTATCAAAAAAGGCAGCCCAACGACTGCCCTTATATTACCCAATTAGGCATTTTTTAGTAGAGCAACTTCTCAGCCTCACGAGCCTCTGCCGAGTTTGGATACTTCTCGGCAACAGCCTTGTAGCAAGCCTTTGCAGCCTCAACATCGCCCTCAGCAGCAAGTGCAAGTCCCTGCTTGTAGAGGTAGAGAGGTGCAGTATAGTTATTCTCCGATGCAGCAACAGCCTTCTTGAAGAACTTTACAGCCTTTGCATAGTCGCCCTGCTCTACGGCTACATCACCCTGCAAACCGAGGTTCTGTGCATTTACAACCTCTGCTGCAAGACCACGAACCGCCTTATACTTTGCGAGATACTTTGCTGCATTCTCCAAATCTCCGAGGTGGAGGTAGCAGATACCAGCGCAGTGCTTTGCGATATTACCAGCCTTGGTTGAACCATACTCATCTGCTACGGCAAGGAAACCTGCTCCCGACTCGTCGCCATTGAGTGCGAGGTCGTAGTTTGGAGTCTCACTTGCGAAGTGTTCCTGTGCAGCAACGATAAGTTCTGCTGCGGCAGCCTCGTTCTTATCCATTACCAAATACTTGTAGGCGTAGCCACCTGCAACGAGAAGCAAAAGAGCAACAAGTGCAATAACAATCTTCTTGCCATTCTCCTCAAAAAATTTCTCGGTCTTGCTCACCGCCTCGGCAACAACAACCTCTTCCTGATTTTGAACTTTCTTTGACATAAATTATACTCTTATTTTTTTAGTTTATATTTCGTTCAATATGGACACAATGCCCTTTACAACCGACAAAAATACACTTTTTTTATAGAATAAACACAATTTTCAAGATTTTTTTTGTCTTACCACCAATTATTAGTACCTTCGCAGTAGAAAAATAGAGCACAGATGTACCTTTCACGACTTTCGTTACTTAACTTCAAGAATCTTGCGCAGGAGGAGTTGTTGCTCGACAAGGGCTTCAACTGTTTCGTGGGCGATAATGGCACCTGCAAGACAAATATCATCGATGCAGTATACTATCTCTCGATGTGTAAGTCGGCACTTGCTATGACCGACTCGCAGTGTGTGCGTCACGGTGAAAAATTCTTCGTTTTGGAGGGTGACTACCGCACCGACAATGACCGCCACGAAAAGGTTGTTTGCACCTATCAGCGTGGAGCAGCGAAGGTCGTAAAGCGCAATGACAAGGTCTACGAGCGATTGGCAGATCATATCGGCTTGGTGCCGGTGGTTATCGTCTCGCCTGCCGACTCCTCGCTTATCAGCGACTCGGCAGACGAGCGTCGCCGCTACATCAACTCCTTCATCTCGCAGTTAGACAAGAGTTACCTCGATGCTGCGGTGCGCTACAACACCGCCCTCGCTAACCGCAACAGTTACCTCAAAATGGGCTCTGACGAGGAGATGCTCCGCATCTATGATGCGCAGATGGCACCCGTAGCCGAAAAAATACATAAGGCTCGCTTGGAGATTACCGAATTGCTCTACCCTCTCGTTTGCGAATACTACCGAGCCTTATCTGACGACCACGAAGAGGTGGAGTTGGAGTATCGCTCGGAGTTGAACAACGCCTCTCTCGAAGAACTTTTGCAAGGCTCACGAGAGAAGGATAGGGTTATGGGATTTACCAACTGCGGAGTGCATCGTGATGATTTACGCTTCTCGATTGGCGGATATGCCCTTCGTAAATATGGCTCGCAAGGACAGCAGAAATCCTTCCTCATTGCTCTCAAACTCGCCCAGTACCGCATTATTGCGCAGGCTTGTGGCGAGAAGCCGATATTATTGCTCGACGATTTGTTCGACAAACTCGACGAGAGCCGAGTTTCTCGCCTTATCGAGTTGGTCAAGGGCGAGGAGTTTGGTCAGGTGATTATCACCGACTGCAATGGCGAGCGAATGGGCAACATCCTCCACAAGGCAGAGTGCAGTTATAAGTTGTTTAATGTAACCTACGGCGAGGTCATAAAGGAGTAATTATATTAGGTATGAAACGCACCAAAGCACAACCCATAGGCGCACTGCTCGACAACCTCTTCAAGAGTCCTGATGTAGCACGCAAAATTGCCGAAGGCTCACTTCCGCACATATGGCGTGAGGTTACGGGCGAGGTGGTTGCAGCCAACACCCGTCAGGTGCGCTTTGTGCGAGGCACGCTCTATGTCCATATCGCATCGAGCATTCTGCGAAGCGAATTGATGATGCAGAGAGAGGCTCTTGTGCGCTCAATAAACAAACATCTTGGCACAGACCTTGTGCAGAGTGTCGTGGTTCAATAAGAGCAACATTTGACCATTTCCGATTTTTATTAAAAAATTTTATTATCTTTGCAGTGCAAAGGGTGCAAGATTAATGCTATTTACAGACATCATATATGGTCCTATTCGTTCACGCCGCTTGGGCATCTCGCTTGGCGTGAATTTGTTGCCTCTTCACTCGAAGTTGTGCAACTTTGACTGTATATATTGCGAGTGTGGATGGAACGACGACAATCGTAGCGAAAGACCTCGATTTAACTCACGAGAGGATATTCGCACCGCTCTCGAATGTACCCTCACAAAGATGCAAAGCGATGGGCAACTCCCCGATGTAATAACCTTTGCTGGCAATGGTGAGCCGACTATTCACCCCGAATTCGAGGGTATCATCGACGACACCATAGCCCTTCGTGATAGACTTGCACCAATGGCGAAAGTGTCGGTTTTGAGCAATGCCACACAACTCCACCGTGAGGATGTGCGAAATGCCCTCCATAAAGTGGATAATCCGATACTAAAACTCGACTCGGCAATAGATGCTACGGCACATATCATTAACAAACCTTGCGGCAACTACTCGGTGGAAAATATCGTCAAGCAACTTGAAGAATTTGGCAGAGAGTTTGTGCTGCAAACGATGTTTCTGCGAGGCGAGTACAATGGTGAATATATCGACAACACGACCGAGCGAGAGTTCCTGGCTTGGGCAGCAGTAGTTGAGCATCTCCGACCGAGAAAAGTGATGGTCTATTCGATAGACCGTGCAACCCCTTGCAAAACATTGCAAAAGGTTGAGCGTGAAGAACTTGAAAAAATCGCCAACAAGATAATAGACCTTGGTATTGAGTGTTCTGCGGTTTAGTCTTTTTTTGTGAATTAGACACCATGAGCAGACCGAGGTGTTTAACACAAAAAGGACAAATGTACAATATAGAACTACATCTTTTAATTCCATTCGTGGTAATGTTGCTGTCGATAGCACTTATGCCACTCATCGCTCCACGACTTTGGGGTAAAAACATCAACAAACTAATTTTCGTGCTTCTGATTGCTCTGCCTACGGCAATAATGCTTACCAGAGCAGGCTTGGGCGAGAAGTTACAGGAGCAAATGCTCTACGACTACATCCCGTTCATTGCCCTTTTGGCTGCACTATATGTGGTTACTGGCGGTATTCACATCCACTACTCCACCACTCCAACGCCTATCGTTAACGCTGCTATTATGTTCATCGGCTACGGATTGGCATCGGTTGTAGGTACTACGGGTGCGGCGATGTTGCTCATTCGCCCTCTGCTGGAAATCAATCGTGACCGAGAGTATAAAATTCACACCATCCTCTTCTTTATCGCAATGGTGGCAAATTGCGGCGGAGTACTCACCCCGCTGGGTGATCCACCTTTGTTTCTGCTCTATTTGCGAGGTGCGGAGTTTTCGTGGTTTCAGACACTCTTTCCGCAGTGGGTTTTCGTAGGCTCAATTTTACTCTTTGTTTATGTAGCAATTGACACTTACATCTGGAAGCACAAGGAGGTTATTGGAGTGCGCCCTCGCTCCGAAAACGAGGGAGATGAGCCGATAAAAATCTCATTTTCAGGCGCAATAAACCTCTTCTATCTATCGGCAATTTTGCTCGCAGTGGCATTTATAAACCCTGCGGAAATTCCAGCAATAGCAGAAGAAGGCGCTCCTTGGTATATGCGTTTTTTGCGAGAGATTGTGCTGATTATGGTGCTACTATTCTCGATTGCAACAACACACGAGAATGTGCGTAAACTAAACCACTTCTCGTGGGAACCAATCGCCGAAGTGGCAATACTCTTCATCGGTATCTTCGTAACGATGACACCCGCCCTGCTCTATCTGAATGAAAACGCCTCACTGCTCGGCATCACCAAACCTATTCAGTTCTTCTTTGCATCGGGAACGCTCAGTTCATTCCTCGACAACGCCCCTACGGCAGTGGCATTCCATACCGTAGCCGGAGGTTTGCCAATATCGGAGGGCGCTCCTCTAATGGCAGGCGTACCCGAAGATATGCTTACGGCGATAGCACTCGGCTCGGTGTTGTTTGGTGCGATGACCTACATCGGAAATGGCCCCAATTTTATGGTTAAGGCTGTGGCTGAAAACGACGGCGTGCGTATGCCTTCCTTCTTTGGATACATCTTCAAATTCTCGATTATCTTCCTGCTTCCGACCTACATTTTGTTGGCATTGTTATTCTTTTAGGGCTGAATACCAAAACAGAAAACAAAGTTTTCCGTTTTAGACTTTTTGTTTTCCGTTTGTTTTGCTATCTTTGCGCCCACAAGTATATACCCAACAGATGAAAGCAGTTTCAACAGTTAAGGCGTTGCGAGAAGAACTCGCTCAACACCAAGGTAAAAAGATAGGCTTCGTTCCCACTATGGGGGCGTTGCACGAAGGGCACATCTCGCTCATAGAGCGTGCTCACAAGGAGTGCGACATTGTAGTATCGAGTGTATTTGTAAACCCAACACAATTCAACGACAAAAACGACTTGCGCAACTACCCTCGTACCCCTGAGGCTGATGCTGCAATGCTCGAAGCCGCAGGCGTAGACTTCGTTCTCTTCCCTTCGGTGGAGGAGATATATCCAGAGCCCGATACTCGTCAGTTCGACTTCGGTCAGATTGACAAAGTAATGGAGGGTGCAACCCGCCCCGGACACTTCAATGGTGTGGCACAGGTTGTAAGCCGTTTGTTCGACATTGTTGAGCCTACTCACGCCTACTTCGGCGAGAAGGATTTTCAACAGATTGCCGTAATTCGTGCTATGATCAAGCAACTCGACTACAATATCGAGATTATCGACTGCCCTATCATTCGTGACTTCGATGGCTTGGCTCGTTCATCACGCAACCTTCTTCTCACCCCTGCACATCGTGCCGCAGCACCACACATCTACGAGGTGTTGAGCGCAGCGGTAGCAAAGGTTGGCGAACTCTCGCCAGCAGAACTCACCGCTTGGGTAGTCGAGGAGGTGGAGAAGAACGAACTCTTGAAAGTTATTTATTTCGCCGCCGTAGATGCACTCTCTTTGCAGACTATTAACGAGTGGAGCGATTCGGAGCGTGTGCAGGGTTGCATCGCTGTTCAGGCTGGCGGAATCAGATTAATTGACAACATTAAACTTAAATAAGACGATGTATATTGAGGTAATGAAGTCGAAGATTCACCGTGTGACGGTGACTCAGGCGAATGTCGACTATGTCGGCAGTATTACTATTGACTCGGAGTTATTAAAGGCTGCGAACATCATTCGTGGCGAGAAGGTACAGGTGGTAAATGTTACTAATGGCGAGCGACTCGAAACCTACGCTATCCCTGGCGAGGCAGGTAGTGGCGTAATCTGTCTGAATGGCGCTGCGGCACATAAGGCAAGCGTTGGCGACATCGTAATTATCATCTCCTACGCTTCGATGGATTTCGAGGAGGCAAAATCGTTTGAACCAAATGTGATTTTCCCCGACACAGCGACCAATAAGTTGGTGAGATAATTAGAGGCGTTAGGGGCGTTAGAGGAATTTTTAGTTCTATTAACACAGAAAATTAGAGGTAATTGAGGAAATTTTGCGCCAAGCAAGGCGATAAACCCGCAGCATAGTAAGCCTATGTGAGGAGTTTAGCGACCGAAGATTGGTGTAAAATTTACCAATTAGAATAATTTTATTTATGGATACTTTGTTATCAATTCTTGCCGTTATATTCGGTGTAGTGGGTTGTGTGGGTTGCATCGTACCCGTATTGCCTGGTGTGGCGTTGGCGTATGCAGGTTATGTCTGCTTGTACTTCTGCTCATACGCCGATATTTCGGTGGCTTGGTTGGTGGTATTCGGTGTGCTGACCGCTATTGTTTCGGTGCTCGACTATGTGTTGCCATCGTATATGACCAAGAAGTTCGGTGGCTCGAAGGCTGGTGAGCGAGGTGCTATGGCGGGAGTTCTCG
>JAGCLL010000105.1 GCA_017647025.1 Alistipes sp.
AACTCTCGGCGCAACTCCGCCAAGACTCGCTCTATCGAGCCTTCACGCTCATACAACCCCTGCACAGCCTCGCCAACACTGCCCCACTTACGGCAGATATGGCGCAAACCCAATATGAAATCGGTAAAATCTTGACCATTGAAGGTACGGTGCACATAGCGCAAGAGTGGTTGCAAATCCCCCTCCGAGGCGTTCATCGTAAAGTCGAATGGTGCATTATCCATCATCTCGACCATACGGCGTGCGCTCTTGACAATCGCCTTGCGGTTGCCCCAAGCAATAGTCGCTGCAAGGAAGCCCGCAATCTCCTTATCCTCGGTGCGCTCAAACGAGTGGGGAATGCTTATAGGGTCGGGCTCGATAAATTCGGCACGATTGTACCTATCGTGGAGCGTTTCGAGCAGGTCGTGTTGCTCCTCGAATGAGAGGTTAGAGTACTTGTCCATCGCTCATAACTATCTTGCGGTCAGCCATTTCCGCCAATCGCTCATCGTGCGTAACCATAACGATTGTCTGTCCGAACTTCTCACGCACCTCGAACAGAAGTCGCTGAATTTCATCTCGGTTGTGGGTGTCGAGGTTGCCCGTAGGCTCGTCAGCCAAGACCACCGAAGGGCGATTTATCAATGCTCTCGCTATCGCCACTCGCTGCTGCTCACCACCCGAAAGTTGCGCAGGTTTATGCTCTGCTCGCTCGGACAAACCCACCGCTTCGAGCAACTCCAAAGCCCTTTGCTTCGCCTCCTTGCGCTTTGCGCCACCGATAAGCGCCGGCATCATCACATTTTCGAGTGCCGAGAACTCCGGCAGAAGGTTGTGAAATTGGAAGACAAAACCTATATGGCGGTTGCGGAACTCGGCGGTGTGTTTCTCGTTCAAGCCGAAGAGTTTTGTGCCTGCAATCTCCACCTCACCACCATCAGCCGGCAGGAGCGTGCCTATAATCTGCAAGAGAGTAGTTTTGCCTGCGCCACTCGCACCGACAATCGAAACAATCTCGCCCTTTCCAACTTCGAGCGAAACACCTCGCAGCACCTCCAAGTCGCCAAACGACTTCTTTATATTAGTAACCTTTATCATTTTGGTTGAATTTTTCGTAAAGTTTTATCGTCTGCACCGCCTCTTTTATGTCGTGCACTCGGAGCAGTGTCGCACCCTGTCGCAACGCCTCCCAATGCACCGCCTGTGTTGCCGACAACGCCTCATCGGGCGTTATGCCGAGTGGTTTGTATATCATCGACTTGCGAGATACACCCACCAAAAGCGGTTGCTCCAACGCCACCAAGCGATGCAACCCTGCAAGCAGTTCGTAGTTCTGCTCCACCGTTTTTGCAAAGCCAAAACCTGGGTCCAAAGCCACCCTTTTGCGCTCTATACCAGCATTTTCAATTGCGGTAAGGCGTTCTTGCAACTCAGCCACAACATCGGCCACGACATCGCTGTATTGCGCTTGCTGTCGCATTGTCTGCGGTGTTCCACGCATATGCATTGCAATATATGGCAACTGTAACTCCGCAACAGTCGTGAGCATCTCGGCATCGCCAAGACCACCCGTAATATCATTTACGATAATATCGCCATACTTCTCGTATGCCCTGCGGACAATCTCCGCACGGAAGGTGTCAATCGAAATCGCAACCTCGCCCGACACCTCTCTCGCTGCCGAGAGAGCCATATCTACCCTGCTCCACTCCTCTGCCGTTGCGACATCGTCAGCATCAGGGCGTGAGGAGTAGCCACCTATATCTATTATTGTAGCACCCTCGTTCAGTACCCTCTCCACTCGCTCCGCCACAGCCTTGTGCGACTGGGTGCGAGAGGAGGCATAAAACGAGTCGGGCGTAGCGTTCACTATCGCCATAATGCCCCTATGCCACAATATGTTATCGAGTTTGCTCATTCGTCATAACTTTGAAACGATATGCCAACTCCGCAACATCTTTCTCGACATCTTCGAGGTGGATATTCACTATCGCAAAGTCGGCTCTACGCATCAACTCATCATCGCTCATCTGTGCCTTGATGCGAGCCTCAATATGCTCTCTTGTCGCACCATCGCGCTTCATTGCTCGCTCCACTCGCAACGGCATAGGAGCCAAAACTGCCACCGAGCAATCGACCACCTCGTTAAAGCCCGACTCGAACAAAATAGCCGTTTCGAGGATGCAATAGTCGCCCTCCTGAGCCTCTGCCCAAGCGAGGAAATCTGCCTTCACCGCTGGGTGAACTATCGAATTGAGTTTTGCGAGTTGCTCCTCTGAGCCAAAGACCTTCTCGGCGAGATAGGGGCGATTGAGTACTCCCCCTTCGTAGCACTCCTCGCCAAACTCGGCAATGAGAGCCGTGCGCAACTCCACCGACTCCGACATCAACGCCTTGGCACGAGAGTCCGAGTCGTAGATTGCTGCACCTCGCTCGGCAAACATCTGGCAGATGGTGCTTTTACCACTGCCGATACCTCCACAAATTGCTACTTTAATCATTATCGGGGAGTGTTATATCGTCAAAATTACCTACCGAGAGAATTTTCAAATCGCTGAAACGCACCGATATAGCATCCTGCATCGAAATGGCAGATATATGTGCCTTGCGATTGACTACAAGAGTGTCAACGACACCATTTTCGTCTATATATGGAGTCTCAACCACCTCGTAGTTTAACTCCGAAAGAGGGATATTAGCACGGCGAGGCGTGTAAAAACCATAGCCAAAGAGCGTTGTTCCCTTGCCCTCCACAACGCACGGCACAACAATTCGCTCGCCATCAACCTTAACCTTGATATTGAAGTCGGTGGTGTAGGTATAGTTCAACTTTGAGATATACCACAGCGTAAACGACACAGCAAGCATCGCCAAAAATACGGGCGAAATGTAGTTGCGCAACTTCTGCGCCCAAGTCTTCAAAAGTGCAAAAAATCGTTTCATAACTACAAAGATAGAAAAAAAAGTTGAGAGTTGAGAGTTGAGAGTTGAGAATTATTTTGGCAAGAACAAGAAAATTGATTTTATGGCGGTAATTGTACAGTAAGCAAAGAACAGAGCCCCGCAGCATACCTATAACAATAAATCAGCAAAATAGTGCGGTTATTTTTAGCCCACGACAACCAATAAATAGGAATTTAAGCAGATGGTTGCAAGGCTGCGAGTAAGCGAGGGTAGAGGCTGTTTACAGACTATGCCGAGCAGGAGCAGACAAAAGCCCTCAACGAGGGATTAAGGCACACAAGAAAATCGCCCCGCAGCATACTTAGCGTATGTGAGGAGCGATTTATCGAAGTGTAACGCAGCAAACGCTGCTTAAAAACTATTTATTTTTTTTCTGCATGTCGTATGCCAAAGGCGACGCAATAAACAACGACGAGTAGGTACCTACAACAACACCGATAATCAAGGCAAATACAAATCCTCGGATAGTCTCACCACCGAAGATGAAGATAGCCAAGAGGGTTACGAGGGTTGTACCCGAAGTGTTCAAAGTACGCATCAAAGTCGAACTGAGTGCGCTGTTCATATTCTCCTTCTGGTCACGCTTTGGATAGAGAGCAAAGTTCTCACGGATACGGTCGAAGATAACCACGGTATCGTTGATTGAGTATCCGATAATGGTCAAAATCGCAGCGATAAACGCCTGGTTAACCTCCAAATTGAACGGCATTACCGAGTAGAAGATTGAGAACATTGCGATAATCATAAACGCATCGTGTATGAGCGCAACAGTTGCACCAGCAGCCCACTGCCACTTGCGGAAACGGAATGTAATGTACAAACCGATTGCGATAAGAGCGAAGAGTACCGAGAATACTGCACCCATAGTCATATCCTTAGCAATTGCAGGACCAATCTTCTCTGCCGAGATAATACCATTCTGGTCGTCCTGTGTAGAACGGAAACCATCGAGAGTAATATCGTAACCATAGAGAGGCTTCAATGCGTTATAGAGAATAGTCTCAACCTCCTCAGTTGTAGCCTCAGATGTATCGTCGTACTTGTACTGAGTAACGATACGCATCTGATTATCCTTACCGTACTGCTTAACCTCGAACGATGACTTTGCTGCATCAGCATCAACGAATGAGCCATCCAAAGCCTCACGAACCTGCTCAGCCGAAACATTCTGGTCGAAACGAACTACGAATGTACGACCACCAGTGAACTCAACACCATAGTTCAAGCCGTGGAATGCAAGCGAGATAACACCAGCCAAGATTACAACACCCGAAGCGATATAAGCGAACTTACGCTTGCCGATAAAATCGAAGTGTACGCCCGAAAGGAGATTCTCTGACCACTTGTACGAGAATGCGCACTTACCACGCTTTGCAACGATTGCTTCAAGAATCAAACGAGTGATGAAGATCGAGCAGAACAACGAGGTAAGAATACCGATAACGAGGGTTGTAGCGAAGCCCTGAACTGGACCATTACCGAAGATGAAGAGAATTACACCAGTAATGATAGTTGTCAAGTTACCGTCGATAATCGCAGAGTAAGCATTCGAGAAACCATCCTTGATAGCAGCGTGAATACCCTTACCACCTCGCAACTCCTCCTTAATACGCTCGAAGATGATAACATTAGCATCCACAGCCATACCCATTGTCAAGACGATACCTGCGATACCTGGCAAAGTCAAAACAGAGCCAAACGATACGAGGCAACCCATCAAGAGGAATACATTAGAAATCAAAGCGATATCAGAAACCCAACCTGCTGTACGGTAGAATACACCCATATAGAGGAGAACGAGCAAGAACGCCAAAACAAACGACAACAAACCTGCGTTGATAGACTCTTGACCGAGCGATGGACCTACTACGGTATCCTGAATGATGCGTGCAGGTGCTGGCACCTTACCCGACTTCAAAACATTTGCCAAGTCCTGAGCCTCCTGAATAGTGAAGTCGCCCGAAATCGAAGAGTTACCACCCTCAATCTTGCCACGAACTACTGGAGCCGAGTATACATAGCCATCGAGAACGATTGCGATGCACTTACCGACATTCTCGCCAGTGAGTTGAGCCCACTCTGTGATACCATTAGAGTTCATTGCCATCGAAACCTCTGCATTTGAGCCTGTCTGTGCATAAGTTGCACGAGCGTCAGAGATTACAGAGCCATCGAGTGGAGCCTTACCGTCAGCACGCTCAACCTTGATAGTATAGAGGAAGAACTGACCATCAGCCAACTTGTCGCCCTTGATACCCCACTTGAAGCGAACATCGCTTGGGAAGCAGTCACGAACCTCTGGCAATGCCAAGAACTTGTTGATAGCAACAGTATCAGCAGCAGTTGCAGCACCGAGAACAGCACCACCTGCATAGGCAGGATTCAAGAGTGCGAGCAATGGATTGCGCTCACGAGTGTAGAACGAGTGAGTAGCAGTACCCTCTGCCAATGCAGGAGCAGCCTCCTCGGCTACAACCTCCTTGTGTGCGTCACGATAAGCCTTTGCAGCCACATCTGCACGATGCAATGCTGGGAGCAACTCCTGACCATTATAGGTTGTCCAGAACTCCAACGATGCAGTACCCTGCAAGAGTTTACGAACACGCTCTGGCTCCTTAACACCTGGCAACTCTACCAAGATGCGGTTTGAGTTTGGAAGGCGCTGGATATTTGGCTGAACTACGCCAAAGTGGTCGATACGGCTACGGATAATGTTAAACGAAGCGGCAAGAGCGTCATCGGTCTCCTGCTTCAAAATTTTAACAACCTCAGCATCGCTCATACCCGACTTGATATCCTTGCGATCTGGGCTTACGAAGAGGTCTGCCAAAGCAGCGCCATTCGAAGCCTTCGAGTAAGCCTCTGCCAAAGTCTCGATGTAACCACCTGTACCCTGACGAAGAGCCTCGTTTGCCTCGGCAATAGCAATTACGAAGTTTGGATCGTTCTGGCTCTCGCCTGCCAACGACTTAACCACATCCTCAACCTGAATTTCGAGCATAACATTCATACCGCCCTTCAAGTCAAGACCGAGATTAATCTCCTTCTCCTTGCACTGCTTGTAAGTAAACGAAGTAAGACCTACATTGTAAACTGTTTTGTTCTCGATTGAATCGAGATAATACTGCTGCATCGAAGCCTGCTCCTCGGCAGGGAACGACTTAGCATACTCTACGGCAGCCTTCTCTACCTGGCTGGTTTTCCAAGTAAACGAAAGTTGGTAAAGACAAGCCAAACTCATAAGAATGGCTACCCATTTGATTACTCCTTTGCTTTGCATTTGAGTTAAAAATTTAATTAGTTAATATTATTGTAATTTAGTTTTGTTTCGCCTCTCGCACATACGCAACGCCTGCGCATATGCGATAAATCGTGCAAAGATAACAAAATTTTTTCCAATAAACAACTCTTGGTACTACTTTTTAACGACTTTTGGTGGTTGTGGGGACTCTGGAGGGCATCAAGGCGCAATGATTTATGGGGCAATAGGGGTTATAGGGGTACTAGGGTGCGCTGCCAACTCTAAAAAATCAGAGGTGATTGAGCTATTTTTGAGATAAAAGAACAGCGGAGTGCGCAGCATAAAGCCCTAAAATAGCATTTTAAACTGATAAATGTAAGGCGCACAAGAAATCCGCTTGCGCAGTTTACTAATCGTAAATGAGCAAGCGGATTATCGCAGTGCAACGCAACAGTTGCTGCTTAAAATGCTATTTCACCTCTTCGAACTCTACATCCTCAGGCTGCGCTCCACCCTGCTGACCAGCGTTAGGATTGCCCTGTGCGCCTGGGTTTGGATTGCCTTGTGCACCCTGCTGTGCCTGCTGTGCCTGGTAAATCTCCTGCGATGCAGCCTGCCAAGCGGTATTCAACTCTGCGAGTGCGGTGTCGATAGCAGCCAAGTCCTGATTCTTGTGAGCCTCCTTCAACTTTGTGAGTGCACCCTCGATTGCCGACTTCTTGTCAGCAGGAATCTTGTCGCCATACTCCTTCAACTGCTTCTCGGTAGCGAAGATATTCGAGTCGGCAGCATTAATCTTCTCGATGCGCTCCTTCTCCTGCTTATCCTTCTCCTCATTAGCCTTTGCCTCGTCACGCATACGCTGAATCTCCTCCTCGGTCAAACCGCTCGAAGCCTCGATACGAATCTTCTGCTCCTTGCCTGTACCCTTATCCTTTGCCGAAACATTGAGGATACCGTTTGCGTCGATGTCGAATGTAACCTCAATCTGTGGCACACCACGAGGTGCAGCAGGAATTCCATCAAGGTGGAAGCGACCGATGCTCTTATTATCCTTTGCCAATGGGCGCTCACCCTGGCATACATTAATCTCAACCGATGGCTGATTGTCGGCAGCAGTCGAGAAGACCTCGCTCTTGCGGGTAGGGATTGTGGTGTTAGCCTCAATCAACTTTGTGAATACGCCACCCAAAGTCTCGATACCGAGCGAAAGCGGAGTAACATCCAAGAGCAACACATCCTTAACCTCGCCTGTGAGGACACCACCCTGAATTGAAGCACCTACTGCAACAACCTCATCTGGGTTTACACCCTTATTTGGAGCCTTACCGAAGAAATCCTCTACAACCTTCTGAATAGCAGGGATACGAGTTGAACCACCTACCAAGATAACCTCATCAATCTGCGAAGCCGACAAGCCTGCATCACGCAAAGCGTTGCGACAAGGCTCGATAGTCTTCTGAATGAGGTGGTCACACAACTGCTCGAACTTTGCACGAGTCAAAGTCATCACCAAGTGCTGTGGGATACCGTTGATTGGCATAATGTAAGGCAAGTTAATTTCTGTCGACTGCGAAGCCGAAAGTTCAATCTTTGCCTTCTCGGCAGCCTCCTTCAAACGCTGCAAAGCCATAGGATCCTGACGCAAGTCTACACCGTGCTCAGCCTTGAATGCCTCTGCCATATAGTCGATGAGTACATGGTCGAAGTCATCACCTCCGAGGTGAGTATCGCCATTGGTCGATTTAACCTCGAATACGCCATCGCCCAACTCCAAGATAGAGATATCGAATGTACCACCACCGAGGTCATACACTGCAATCTTCATATCCTTGGTCTTCTTGTCCATACCGTAAGCCAAAGCTGCTGCGGTAGGCTCGTTGATGATACGACGCACCTTCAAACCTGCAATCTCGCCAGCCTCCTTTGTGGCCTGACGCTGCGAATCCGAGAAGTATGCAGGAACGGTAATAACCGCCTCGGTAACCTCCTGACCGAGATAGTCCTCTGCTGT
>JAGCLL010000106.1 GCA_017647025.1 Alistipes sp.
ATTGCTCACCTTGGGGAGCAGGGTTGCGGGGATAGAGAGTGTTTATTGCTCGACTGCGTCTGCGCCAAGATGTATCCCCGCGAGTTCGGGACAAGCCCTCACTTCGAATCCGCTTCAGACCTCAGAACGCTACCTGTAATGGGTAGCGTTTCTGTTTTATATATGGTTGGTGTTTTGTGCAACAGAGCCTTTAAGTATTGTAAACTCAAACCTTAGGCCGCCATTGGGTCTATTTGTGACGGTGATTGTGCCACCGTGGAATTGGACTGCGTGTTTTACAATGGCAAGCCCCAGACCTGTACCGCCCTTTTGGCGTGAGCGACCCTTGTCCACACGATAGAAGCGCTCAAAGAGGTGTGATAAGTGTTTCTGCTCAACACCATTGCCATCATCCTCAAAGCGGATACGGCACAGCCTCTCATTGTTTTCAAGTAGCGATATATAGATGTTCCTACCCTCGGAATAGGCAATGGCATTCTCGGTTAGGTTGCGAAAAATGGAGCCTATCAACGATTGGTTACCTTCAATGATAACCTCGTCATTAAAATCGCTATGGAGCATCAGGCGTTCATCTTCAGGCAGCATCTCCAACTCCTTAGCTACCTCATCAATTATATCGTTGATTACAACTCTCTCTTTGCCAATCAAGGTACTGCCGTCCTCCATTCGGGTGATGAGGGAGACATCATTAAGCAGTCTTCGAAGGCGATCGTTATGAGCATAACATCTCTCGATAAGTTCCTGGCGCTTCTCTTCGCTGAGATTGATGCCAGAAAGCAGGGTTTCAAGGCATACCTGAATAGATGCTACGGGTGTCTTCAGTTCGTGGTTAATGTTATTAGTTAGTTGTCGTTTAAGGCGATTGCGCTCCTGCTCAGCCTCGTAGCGATTGACTCGCTCAATATCCTTCCCAAGTTTACGAGTTGTAAAGTATGCCACCACACTCATTACAAGTGTGATTGAAATCATCACAACCAAGAACGACCAATCTGCTTCAAGTAGGTCTTGCAAGGTGCTTGAATATGGTATTGCTGTACGGACAACAACTCGCTCGCCTCGTGTTGCAGAGTAGAAGTATTCTCGTCCATCACTCGTGGATTGTCTACTGATATTATATCCCGTACCCTCAGCCAAAGCATTTGCCACCTCGGGGCGACCTCGATGATTATCGAGCGAATCAAGCGGTATAATATTATCGTAGATAACAGCACCCGTAAGTGTGATAATCGATATACGCAACTCTTCAAAAGGCTTATCGTGCGTAGCGATATAATCTTCATACGGCTCACCCTCTTCGACCGTAGCGAGCAGATGGCGATTATACTGCTGCAACTGGGCATTCAAGAACTCCGATTTATACTCTTTCTCTCTTATATATTGGTATCCAACAAAGCATAGCACCATTGCCCACGAAAAGGCTATGAGTTGCAAAAAGAGGCGCTTATGATGTGATTTTTTAGTCTCGGAAGCCATAACCAAAGCCTGAACGGGTTACAATATATGAGCCGTATGCTCCTATTTTGGAGCGCAGGCGTGTGATGTTCACATCAATAGTGCGGTCAAGAACGACAACCTCATCGCTCCACACTCTGTTTAGGATTTGCTCTCGTGAGCATATCTTTCCTCGATGTTGAATCAAATATGCGAGCAACTCAAACTCTTTGCGTGCGAGCTTCACCTCCTCGCCATCGACCGTGCAACGCTTAAACTCCAAGTCGAGGCAAAGACCCTCAACGACTAAACGGTTTGGCTTCTCAGCCGACACATTCCCAACTTTATGGGATGCCGTTCTACGCAATACG
>JAGCLL010000107.1 GCA_017647025.1 Alistipes sp.
GCACCTGATCGGCTATAAAATCCTTGCGAGTACGATTACTCTCCACGATTGCCGACATCATATTCTGCGGTACATGGTCGTAATTTGCCAACAACTGCTTTGTATCCTTTGGCAGGCAATAACCGCCATAACCAAACGATGGGTTGTTGTAGTGCATTCCGATGCGGGGATCGAGTCCCACACCCTTGATTATCGCCTCGGTATCGAGTCCCTTAACCTCGGCATAGGTATCGAGTTCGTTGAAGTAACTCACTCGCAGTGCCAGGTATGTATTTGCAAATAGTTTCACCGCCTCAGCCTCGGTCAACCCCATAAATAGCATCTCCACATCATCAATCAATGCTCCCTCCTTCAACAAGGTGGCAAATGTGCGAGCAGCCTCGTCGAGTCGAGCATCTCCCTCAGGACGACCTACAATAATTCGGCTTGGGTAGAGATTGTCGTACAACGCCTTACTCTCACGCAAGAACTCTGGCGAAAAGAGCAAGTTCTCGGTCTGATACTTTGCTCGTGCCGACTCGGTAAATCCTACCGGAATAGTCGATTTTACAACCATTATGGCATTTGGATTGACCTCCATAACGACCTTTATCACCGCCTCGACAGCCGATGTGTCGAAGAAGTTTCTCTGCGAATCGTAGTTTGTCGGGGTAGCAATTACCACAAAGTCGGCATCCTTATATGCCGACTCTGCATCGAGCGTTGCTCGAAGATTTAGATCCTTCTCTGCGAGATACTTCTCGATATACTCGTCTTGAATTGGCGAGATATGGCGATTTATCTTTTCGACCTTTTCGGGCATAATATCCACAGCCACCACTTCGTTGTGCTGCGCCAGCAATGTCGCTATCGACATTCCCACATAACCCGTTCCTGCTACTGCTATCTTCATCTCGTTGTCAATCTATTTCAAATCCACAGTTCTCTGTAATGCACCCCACCACTTCTTATCGTCAACATGGGTTTTTGCACCAAAGCCCCTCATCCAGCGCAAAATCGCACTCTCTCGTGCAATCTGGATACGCATAAACTTATAAAATCCAGCCGTCAGCAACACTCCAATCGACACAACCACATAGAACTGGGTATCTACCGAAGCGCCAAGTCTATACGAAATGTACCAACACAACACCACCAGGGCATTGAGCGACAACACGCACATCGTAGTGCCAAAATGCGAAAATCCCATCTCGATGAAGAGGTGATGCAAGTGTGTCTTATCTGGATGAAATGGAGAAGTGTGACGGAGTATGCGCATAAACATCACTCGTACGGTATCGAACACCGGCACACACATAACAGCCAAAGTAAATGGAACGAGTCCTATGCCCATATCTACACATTTATCACACGCTCCACCCGACGATATTGAAGCAACCACAAAAGAGGACATCACTACTCCCATCATCAATGAGCCGCCATCACCGATAAACATCTTACTCTTCTTGCCGAATACATTGTGGAAGAAGAATGGCAACAACGAACTAATCGATATAGCACACAAGAGCATTGCCGCCACGCTATCCACCTTGAAGAATAGCGTACCAAACGCCAAACTCGCCATTATGCAATATCCTGAGGATAGACCGTCTACTCCATCGATAAGGTTTATCGCATTGATAATACCGACAACCGCTACAATTGTCAACGGTATAGAGAGCCACATTGGCACACCATACACGCCCCACAAACCCTGAAAGTTATTGAGCGACATATTGGCAAGAAGTATCAACAATAGCGTCACCGCTATCTCTATCAAGAATCTAAACCACGGCGAGAGCCCCGAAGCATCATCCACCACACCGACACATAGCATTACAGACATCGCCATAACCACAGGCAGCAATGGTTTTATATCCATAAACGGACTTGCTACACATAGGCCTACAACCAAGCCGAAGAATACCGCTACACCGCCAAGCACCGGCACCGGCTCTCGTTGCAACTTGCGATGATTGGGATTATCGACAACATTGTATCGAACTGCCCACTTTATTACCCGAGAGTGCACGGCCGCCACCACCACAAACGATGCGATGAAAGCAGCAATCACTCCAAGCAAATTCATCAATTCCATAGAGTTTTGAAAGGTTAATTGTTTTATGAAAGGTTTTAGGTTTTTAGTCTCTTAAATCGGCGCAGTTCGCATATGCGCACACCTCTGGGGCTTTGATAAGTGTATAACGCACTGATTTATAGCGAATTACACTTACCAATTATTGTGTACGCTCCGACTTTGTCGAAATTAGGCACTGCGCACACGCCTCTAATACTTGGCAAATATAATCAAATTATACTACAATAACAAATTTAGTTATCTTTTTTTGCTTAAAAAAATCAATGAGGGATATTCAGTTGATTATCAAGAGTATAAGTCACAAGATAATTACCCAAAAAAAGTCGATATTTATCGGAAAACAATATCACAGAAAACCCCAATCGATAGCAATTATCAATTGAGGCACAACAAAAAACTGAATATCACAAATCGAACATCAAAACATCACTGATATTTCAAACGCATAACAACCTTATCCCAATCTATTAAATCCATATATCCCTTAACAAAATCCGCCCTACGATTTTGATAATCCAAGTAGTAGGCGTGTTCCCATACATCTATACACATTAGAGGGTTAAGATTATGACACATAGGATTATCTGCATCTTTTGTCGGCACTACAAGAAGGCGGCCATCACCATTCTCTGCAAGCCAAACCCAGCCCGAACCAAATAGCCCAACCGAGGCAGAAGTAAACGCTCTATTAAACTCTTCAACCGAGCCAAAATCTCGAATAATTAGGTGCTCCAACTCTTTTGGAATCACTTTTCGGACAGGTGTCAAACCCTCAAAATATATTTGATGATTGAGCGTTTGTGCCGCATTATTGAAGAGGATACCATCGGATTTAAGCACCACCTCTTCGAGTGTCATTCCATCGAATGGAGTACCCACAACAAGCCTATTTGTATTGTCAATATAACTCTTGTAGTGCTTGTCATAGTGGTAATAGAGCGTTCTTTCGCTCATAATCGGCGCAAGTGCATCCTTCGAATATGGCAATGGCACCATAGAGAACTTAGGGTTTGCAACACTCTTAGCCACCGCCACCTTGGTATTATGATTATTTATGTAGATGTAGCCATTGAGGTATGTCGCAAAAATCAACCACAACATATATGGCACAAAAAGCCACGCTGCGGCAGGTCGCCTTCCTGCGGTGTAGATAATATAGGCCATCACCGCAACATCAAGCGCAAGGATGCAAATCAACCCCAAAAATGGACTACGCAGAGCAAAGAACATCACACTCCACAAGAAGTTAAGCAGGAGTTGTAACAGCCACAAACGCAGCACACTCACATCGCCTTTGGAGAGCATCGTACCAGCCGATATACCCATCAACAGATAGAGTACGCTCCACGCTATCGGAAAGAGTATAGCAGGAGGTGTAGCAGGTGATTTTACAAGGCCTGGATACCACTCAACGAGCGCATCTCCTTGAACATACGCACCGATTGCTCCCACGGCATAAGCAAGGAGGATTGGAATAAAATAGGCTAAAAATGTTTTCATTATCGCACAGTTTTATGCGACATTCGTTGCAAAATATAAGCCAAAAAAGCGCCACAACTCTTGCGAGGTGCAGCGCTATGAATAGAATGATATGTGTTTACTTACCGAATACGCCCTTCGAAATACCCCTACGCATACGCCACAACCAAGCGGCTTTTTGCGGCTGGAAGGCGAGAGCATAGAACACCGCAAGCACAAAGGTAAACACCTGCTTTTTCCTCTCATCTGCAAAGAGTTCACGCTCAGTACCATCATTCTCGGCACGAAGGCGTTTGCTAACGCCCACGCCATAGGATAGTTTATCGAAGTACTCAGGGGTAAGTTTACTATCGGCGATATGGTGATACACAATTGCATTTGGAGTATAAAACACTCTCTCTCCGAGGTTACGAAGACGAGCAAATACATCATTCTCCTCGCCACCGAGCAGTTCCGAACCCTTGCGACCAAGCGAGGTATTGAAACCACCATAGAGGGAGAATATCTCGCGATTAAACGCCATATTACCTCCCGCAGGAGTTATAGAACTTGTGATTGTTACGATTTTATCACCCAAGTCTATTGGGTTTGCAATCATCTTCTCGGTGTAGTGCGACATCCACTTTGGACGAGCCGAGTCGTAGCACGCCTTCACAACACCTGCTCCGGCAAATGCTCCGTAATTATTGAAGAGGTCGAAATATGCCGACACAAACTCTTTGTTGATGGTTTCGTCGTCATCAATAAAGACCAAAATCTGACCTTTGGACTCGGCAATGCCACGATTGCGTGCGAATGACAAGCCCTGTTGCTCCTCCTTTACGATGCGGAGGTTAAGTTCAGGATGTTGGTCGATAAACTCCTCGACAAGAGCCTCGGTATTGTCGGTCGATGCGTTATTTACCACCACACACTCCCAGCGCACTCTATCACACTCCTGCTCTGCTACCGAGCGAAGTGTGCGAAGAAGTGATTGCGCATTATTATATGTAGAAATAATTATTGACAACTCCATACCGCAAAGATAGAATTAAAATTCAAAAATTAAAAATTAAAAATTAGTTTTTTCGTTCGATTTTTTATTCTTACCTTTGCCACGACATAAGGGGTGCTGAGTGTGAACTCGGCTGAGATTATACCCATTGAACCGAAACGGGTAATGCCGGAACGGGACGAGTGTAATTTTACATACAACCCCTTTTCAAACTATTGTTTAATTAAAACCCAATTAGTTATGAAAAGGATTTTTTCTTTTTTAACCGTGGCATTGTGTGCCACACAAGGAGCATTGGCACAAAATGCCGACTCCATCTCTATCCACCAAAACATTCAACAAGTGGAGATTACGGCCGTAAGAGCAAAAGCCTCTACTCCAATCGCCCACACAAACCTCTCTCGCAGCGAAATCGAGGAGCGTAACTACGGTGAGGACATCCCCTCGTTGCTCAAAAATCTACCTTCGGTAGTCATCTCGTCAGAGAGTGGCACAGGCATTGGCTCCACCTCGTTCCGAGTGCGAGGCACAGACCCTACACGCATAAATGTAACACTCAATGGCGTGCCAATGAACGATGCCGAGACTCACTCGGTCTATTGGTACGATACACCCGACCTCGTATCATCGCTCGGCTCGGTGCAGTTGCAACGAGGAGTTGGCACCTCAACAGCAGGCACAGGCGCATTTGGTGCATCACTCAATATGACCTCTGCGCCCTCTGCTTCAAAGTTTTCGGGGCGTGCATCACTCTCCTACGGCTCATTCAACACCGCCAAGCAGGAGATTGCCCTCTCGTCGGGATTGCTCGGAGGGCATTGGGCAATAGATGGCCGATTGTCGCACCTCTCTTCCGATGGTTATGTCGAGCGAGCATCGAGCAACCTCTCATCATATATGTTCCAGGCGGGCTACTACAAGGGGCGCACTTCCGTAAAGTTACTCTCGTTTGGAGGTGTAGCAAAAGTAGGTCTTTCCTACACGGGTGTAACAGCCGAGCAGATGGCTGAAAACCGTCGCTACAACCCCGAAGGTGAGATTATCTTCAACGACAAAGTCGTAGGCTACTACCACGACCACACCGACAACTACATACAGTCGAACAATCAACTCATCGTCAACCACATCTTCAACGACAAGTGGCGCATCAACGCCACAGCGCACTACACCTATGGCAGTGGCTACTATCGCAACTATAAGAACGACCAGAAACTCAAAAAGTATGGCATTGCACCTATCGAGGTTGATGGAGCATTGGTGGAGCGCACAAACCTACTTCGCAAGAAGATGATGGGCAACCACTTTGGGGGCATAGTGGCTTCGGCAGCCTACACAACCAAGCGTCTTTCACTCACTTTTGGCGTGTCGGCTTCGCTCTACGATGGTGTTCACTATGGCGAAATTTCGGGCTTGACCGAGGCTCCCGAATTCCCCACTACGGAGTACTATCGCAACTATACCACAAAGTACGACACATCGTGCTTTGCAAAGGCTGAATGGCTGATAACCAAAGGGTTAAACCTCTATGCCGATTTGCAGTATCGCCATATAACACACCTCATTTCGGGAGTAAACGACAACTTCGACGATACAACAGGTGCAATGCAGCGACTCGACATCAACCGCCACTACAACTTCGTCAATCCTAAACTCGGTCTGCACTACTCGTTTGCCAAGTCGCACGCCGTATACGCCTCGGCTGCGGTAGGACAAAAAGAGCCTACTCGCAACAACTTCACCGACATACGCAAAGGCGAGTACCCTACTGCCGAGAAGATGCTCGACATCGAAGCGGGCTACAACTACGAAAGCAAGATTGTATCGGCAGGTGTAAACCTATATTATATGATGTATCGTGACCAACTTGTACAGACCGGCGAGTTGTCCGATACGGGCGAGTTGCTCTCACGCAATGTCAAGAACTCCTACCGCCGAGGCATCGAGTTATCGTTGGCTGTTAGGGCTACAAAGTGGCTCTCGTTGGGAGGAAATGCAACGCTGAGTCAAAACCATATCCTTGGCTATGTAGACTACATAGACGATATGGCATTTGAGCGTGGTCGCACCACGATAGCCTACTCTCCGTCTGTTACGGCTATGGCATTTGTCGAGACTCGTATAAAGGGTTTCTCGGCTCAACTCGCTGCCCGCTATGTTGGTAAACAATACCTAACAAATGGTCAGTATGAGGATTTGTCGTTACCCCACTATTGTGTCTGCGACCTCGACTTGGGATACACTCTGCACACCAAACTCGTTGAGCGTGTGCGCTTTGGAGTAAAAATTGGCAATCTCCTCAATGCCAAGTACTGCGCAAGTGGCTACGGAGGTTCGTGGATGGAGGGCGCAACCCTTGCCGATAGGAAGTCGTGGGTATATTACTTCCCGCAAGCAACCATCTCGGCACTTGCGAATGTTACGGTAAATTTCTAAATGATTATGGAATTAAAACTAATTTTACAGATTGTAGGCGTGGTACTCGGACTGCTCTATTTGTGGTTGGAGTACCGTGCCAACACCTGGTTGTGGATTGTTGGTATGTTGATGCCTTGCGTGCATTGCTTGCTCTACTTCAAGTCGGGTTTGTATGCAGACTGCGCTATGCAAGGATACTACATTTTGGCAGGATTGTACGGATTAATTGCTTGGCTCATAGGTCATAAGAGCAAAGATAAGCCACTGCAAATTGCCCACACGCCAGTACGCCTCATAGCACCACTTGTGGCTATATATGGCGTGCTACACATTGTTATATATTATATATTGGTGCGTTTTACCGATAGCACCGTACCGTTTTGGGATGCAATGACTACGGCGATGTCTATGGTGGCAATGTGGATGCTCTCACGCAAATACTTGGAGCAATGGCTCATCTGGCTTGTAGTAGATGCTATAACCGTAGGGCTCTATCTCTATAAGGGCATACCCCTCACAGCAGGGTTGTATACGCTCTACACTGCACTTGCCGTTGCTGGCTACCTGAGGTGGAAGAGAGGAGTTAGAAGTTAGAAGTTAGGAGTTGAGAGTTGAGAGTTGAGAGATAAAAAATGTAAAATCTTTCAGCTTTCCACTCTCAACTTTCAACTTTTTTTACTATCTTTGTACTCGAATACTCGGGGCAGGGTGAAACTCCCTACCGGTGGTGATAGTCCACGACTCCTTGAAGGTGCTGTTATGTAATACATTACGCCCAAAAGGACTGAATTGGTGAAACTCCAATACCGACGGTTAAAGTCCGGATGAGAGAGTGAAGATTTGCTATTAGCCTTTGGCCATTAGCCATTTGCTGATGTTTTATGCTTTTTGCTGTCCCGATGTTAGTTTGTGTAACATTTGGGATTTTTTTATTTTATGAAGCGATTATTTGTTTTGATATGGGCGGTTGTTGCCACCGCTACGACATTGGCACAATCAACCACTGCATCGTTGAGTGGTTTTGTAACCGACAATAACGGCAAGCCCATAGCGGGTGCGGTAGTAGTGGCTACACACTTGCCTACTGAAACTATCTACGGTACTGTAACTGACTCGAAGGGAACATACCATTTGCAAGGCTTGCGAGTAGGCTCGCCCTACACTATCGAGTTCTCATTCGTGGGCTACAATGCCAAAAAATATGACAATATAGCGCTCTCATTGGGCGAAAATCAGCAGATAAACACATCTCTCTCCGACACACTCGGTATCGACGCCATTGTGGTCAATGCAAATGGTTTTGCCGAGAGCAGAATGGGCTCTGGCGAGGTGTTCCACCGAGATTTAATCGAGCGCACACCAACCGTTTCTCGCTCGATAGACGACATCACACGCCTTGCTCCGCAGGCTATGGTATCGAAGGACGGAGGTATCTCAATCGCAGGCACAAACTCACGCTACAACTCCTTCCAAATTGACGGAACAGCCTCAAATGATATGTATGGTCTAACCTCGACGGGCACAAATGGTGGTTTGGCAGGAGCAAACCCAATACCGCTCGATGCAATCTCGGATATTCAGGTCGTAACTGCACCTTTCGATGTGCGTCAGGGTGGTTTCAGTGGTGGAGGTATCAACGCCATAACCAAGTCGGGAACAAACACCTTTTCGGGCACAGCATATAGTTACTACAACGACCAAAACTTCTATGGTCGAGGCGTAAGTGGCGCAAAATTGGCGGAGCAAAGAACCCAGATTTACGGTATCTCATTGGGTGGTGCGATAGTCAAGAACAAACTCTTCTTCTTCCTCAACGGCGAGTTCGACCTCGACTCCTCACCCTCATCGTACTATGTAGGCGACAACGGATGTAACATATCCGAAACCGATGCAAAGGTTATTGCGGAGCGTTTCTACGCCCTAACGGGCTACGATGGTGGCGGATATGGACAGCAGACCTTAAAGAAGCGTACCGCCTCGCTGATTGCACGACTCGACTGGAATATCTCCTCACGCCACAACCTCTCGTTGCGATACAACTTCCTCGATGCACGCAAAGATGAATTTGTGTCGAGTGTATCGCTTCTGCGCTTCAATGGCGAGGGTTACACATCGCTTGCAGACACCCACTCTTTGGTCGCAGAGTTGAACTCACGCCTATCCGACAAACTCTTTAACGAGGTGCGTGTAGGCTACACCCGTGTTCACGATGGTCGTGATGCAATGAGTGGCTACCACCACCCTTATGTCGAAATTCAGAAGATGCGTGATGGGGAGAACACCTCTGTATATATTGGCACCGACCCCTTTGCAAGCAAAAATGACTTGGTGCAGAACACCATAACCATAACCGACAACTTCTCGTACTACACCGATGCTCATACCATAACAATAGGCACGCATAACGAGATTTTCAACTCTTCGTGCCTCTATATGGCTAATGCCATTGGCTCGTACACCTACGCTACACTCGACGACTTTCTCGCCGACAATGCCCGAAAATATGTGCGCAACTACTCGGATAATCCCCTTGTGGATATGACCACTGCACAATTTGGCGTTTATATTCAGGATGAGTGGAACGCCTCGCCTCGTTTCTCGATGACCTATGGTCTTCGTGCCGACATCCCAGTGATATTTGGCAACCCTCCCACAAATGAGGCGTTCAACTCCTCCGAAATTGCTCAGAAGTATGGCATCAAGACCAATCAAGTTCCATCTCCTTCGGTGCTTTTCTCGCCCCGTGTAGGCTTTCGCTGGCGCATAGCCGAGAGTGCCAACGCATCAACCCTCTTGCGAGGAGGTGCAGGCATATTTTCGGGAAGAATACCGTTTGTATGGATATCTAACTGCTTCTCGAATAGCGGTGTTACGCAGTATGGCTACACCCTCAACCGAGATTTAGGACAGAGTGTACCAAAGTTTGGTGAGGAGCCTTCAAGTTCGGAGGGTATCGCCTCAAATCCTATGATAAATGTCGTGGCTAAGGATTTTCGCTATCCGCAGGTTGCACGAGCAACGCTCGCATTGGAGCAGAACTACAAGGGGTGGCACTTCACACTCGAAGCGCTCTTCACAAAGTCTATCAACGACCTGCTGATAACAAACCTCACCGCACAAGACAAGGGGGCGAAGTTCTACGCTGTAAACTCCACTCTTGCCAATGCCGAGAATACCACAACTCTCTACGATAGTTCATCGTCGAGTGCCTACTCCTCGATCTATCTCCTTTCGAACACCTCGAAGGGCTACGGATACTCGGTGAGTGCGTCAGTCGCTAAATCGTTCCGTTTCGGACTCGATCTCTACGCTGCCTACACCTTTGCTCACTCCTACTCTGTGATGGACGGAGTGTCGGCACAGGCTCTGAATACCTGGGGTAAGAGTTACTCGAAAGATAGTAATAATCAGCCTCTGAGTTACTCGTTGTTCGATGTTCCGCACAAGGTTACCGCTTCACTCTCCTACTCGAAGCGATATGGTAAACTCCTCGGCACAACTATATCGTTACTCTATCAGGGATACTCTGGTATGCGCTACTCGCTAACCTATGCAGGTAAGGTAGACGCCAACAACGACACTCGCACAGGCAATACAACAATCTACATCCCTACCGAGAGCGAATTGAACGCA
>JAGCLL010000108.1 GCA_017647025.1 Alistipes sp.
CCCAACACCAACACTGCATCGGGCTTAATCTCCACCATCAACTTATACGATGTATTGATGATATTGCCCATCGTCGCACCAAGATCATCGCCTACGGCATTGAGATAGGCCTCAGGCTCGGCGAGTTTGAGGTCACGGAAAAATATGCCATTGAGGTTATAGTCGTAGTTCTGTCCGGTATGTGCAAGCACCACATCAAAGTACTTGCGGCACTTGTTAATCACCGCTGCCAAGCGGATAATCTCGGGGCGAGTACCCACGATAATCAAGAGTTTAAGTTTGCCATTCTCGGCAAATTTTACATTTGAAAAGTCCATATCTTTTTGCTTTTTATTTTCTTTATAAGGGCTAGTAAAGGCTAGTAAAGTTTTTATTTTCCTACCTTCTCAAAATATGTATCCGGCTTGTTAGGGTCAAACACCTCGTTAGCCCACATAACCGTTACCAAATCCTCCGTATCGGAGAGGTTAATAATGTTGTGTGTATAGCCTGGAAGCATATGCACAGCCTCAATTTTCTCGCCACTAACCTCAAAATTCAGCACCTCGTCAGAGCCCACTCTGCGTTGCTGGATAAGTCCCTTACCCGACACCACAATAAAGAACTCCCACTTGGTATTGTGCCAATGTTCACCCTTGGTAATGCCAGGTTTTGAGATATTTACGCTAACCTGTCCGCACCTCTCGCTACGCAACAACTCGGTAAATGAGCCTCGTGCATCGCAGTTCATCTTCAACTCAAACGACACCTTCTCCTTCGGCAGGTAACTCAAATAGGTCGAATAGAGTTTCTTTGCAAACGAGTTGTAAGGTATCTCTGGCACAACAAGTGTCTGCGGTTGCGCCTTGAACGCCTCCAACAAATCGACAATCTCGCCAAGTGTAACCTTGTGCGTGGTCGGCACAGCGCAATACTTACCCTCCTCGCACAGAATGGTCTCGACTCCCTCGAACTCGCAGTGGTGCTCCTCGCCTCGCAAGGTGGCAATCATCTCATCCACCAAGTCGTCGATATAGAGCAACTCCAACTCCGTCGAGCGGTCGTTCACCGTAATCGGCAAGTCGTTGGCGATATTGTTGCAGAAGGTCGCCACCGCCGAGTTGTAGTTCGGACGGCACCACTTACCAAACAAGTTCGGAAAGCGATAGACCAATACACGCGCGCCCGTGCGTGCACTATAATTAAAGAATAGTTCCTCGCCGGCACGCTTGCTGCGGCCATACTCGCTATCGCCAAAGCGACCTGCAAGAGTCGCCTGAATTGACGACGAGAGCATTACGGGAGCCTTGTTCCCGTGCTTTTCGAGAGTTTCAAGCAAGGTCGAAGCAAAGCCGAAGTTGCCCGCCATAAACTCCTCCGTATTCTGCGGACGGTTTACACCTGCGAGGTTGAAGACAAAGTCCGCCTCACGACAATATGCGTCGAGTTGCTCCGCCGTAGAGTCAATATCGTACTCGAAAATCTCCTCCACCGCAACCTCGCCATAGCACTTTGCCTTGCCATCACGGATATTTTTGAGTTGTGCGCAGAGGTTCTTACCTACAAAGCCTTTTGCGCCCGTTACCAAAATTTTCATAACTAATAGTTATCCCAATTAACCCATAGGTTTTTATCGTAGCGCCAACTATCAAGCAATGCCTCCTCCAAAATCTTACCCGAGAATACCAGCAATACCGAATCCTTCTCGTGCGCCTTGATGCAGTTGGCATAGCCCTCTGGAACGCATATAATCTTGCTATCCTGCTCGGAGAGGTTGTAAATCTCAGCCTTCAAGTCGGGCGACGGATTCTCCCAATTATCAACCTCGACAAGCGCCACAGTAAACGAGCCCTTCACACAGTAGAACCACTTCTTCTCGAACTGGTGTCCGTGCCAGCCTCGAATTACCGAAGTGTCGGGGTGGTGGATAAAGTAGCAACGCTCCACACCAGGAAAGCGAAAAGCATTCAACGAAGAGATTTGACCTCGTTCATCACGAAAGATCTCACCCTCAACAACTTTGATCTTCGACATTATTCACTGCGTATTTCGCGCGCCTTTGAACGTGGTTGCAAGCCGAGATCCTCACGGATAAAACGCAACTTCAAAAGCAACTCCTTCATACCCTCAACATCAAGGCGACGAGTGTTGTGCGAGTGGTAATCCTCAATCTTTGACAACGCCTCGTTACCCTCGACAAAGAACTTGTCGTAGTTCAAATCACGAGTATCGCAAGGAATACGATAGTAGTCGCCCATATCGATAGCCTTCGCCATCTCCTCACGAGTTACGAGTGTCTCGTAGAGTTTTTCTCCGTGGCGTGTACCGATAACCTTAACCTCGGTTTCGCCATAAGCAGGATTAACCTTTGCATAGGTCTGCTTCAACGCCTCGGCCAAAGTCGAGAGTGTAGCAGCAGGGGCTTTCTGAACGAACAAATCACCATTCTTACCGTGAGTGAAGGCGTATATCACCAAATCGACAGCATCATCCAAGGTCATCATAAAGCGAGTCATCTCAGGGTCGGTGATGGTAATAGGCTTACCCTGCTCCATCTGCTCAACCCACAACGGAATAACCGAGCCACGAGATGCCATAACATTGCCATAGCGGGTACAGCAGATTGTGGTAGCAGCATCCTGACCGAGTTCACG
>JAGCLL010000109.1 GCA_017647025.1 Alistipes sp.
CGCTCGATGAGCTTGCGAATGATAAATGGCTTGTACAACTCAGCAGCCATATCCTTCGGCATACCCATCTCGTGCATCTTCAACTCCGGACCTACGACGATAACCGAACGAGCCGAGTAGTCAACACGCTTACCGAGCAAGTTCTGACGGAAGCGTCCCTGCTTACCCTTCAACGAGTCTGACAACGACTTCAATGGTCGGTTGCTCTCGTTCTTAACAGCATTGCTCTTACGAGAGTTGTCGAACAACGAGTCAACAGCCTCCTGCAACATACGCTTCTCGTTACGGAGAATTACCTCAGGAGCCTTGATGTCGATCAAACGACGAAGACGGTTGTTACGGATAATTACACGGCGATACAAATCGTTCAAATCCGATGTAGCGAAACGACCTCCATCGAGTGGCACCAATGGGCGCAACTCTGGTGGAATAACTGGTACTACATCCAATACCATCCACTCTGGACGGTTCTTACCCTGCGATGCACGGAATGACTCAACAACATTGAGTTGCTTCAACAACTCGCTCTTACGCTGCTGCGAAGTCTCTCGTGATGCACGGTCACGCAAGTTATATGACATAGTGTCGAGGTCAACATCCTGCAAGAGAATCTTGATTGCCTCAGCACCCATCATTGCGATAAACTTGTTAGGATCGTCGTTAGGGAGTTGCTGGTTGCCCTTTGGCAATGCTGCAACGATATCCGAGTACTCCTTCTCCGACAAAGTCTGCAACTTCTCCACGCCCTGCTCCGAAGCAGCACCTGCCTGGATAACAATATAGCGCTCGTAGTAGATAATCGACTCCAACTTCTTCGATGGAACACCCAAAAGGTATCCAATCTTCGAAGGAAGCGACTTGAAGTACCAAATGTGTACTACTGGCACTACCAACGAGATGTGTCCCATACGCTCACGACGCACCTTCTTCTCGGTAACCTCCACACCGCATCGGTCGCAGACGATACCCTTGTAACGAATACGCTTGTACTTTCCGCAGTGGCACTCATAGTCCTTCATTGGACCAAAGATACGCTCGCAGAAGAGTCCGTCACGCTCCGGCTTGTAGGTACGATAGTTGATGGTCTCAGGTTTGAGGACCTCACCGCTCGACTGCGCCAAAATCTCCTCAGGAGATGCAAGGCTCACCGAAATACGGTTGTAACCGCCCTTTGAATTGTCTTTATTGAATGACATAATCTTATAGAGTTTTTCTTTTATACCTACTTATATTATTATTCGAGTGTTACCGAAAGTCCCAAACCACGCAACTCGTGCAACAACACATTCATTGCCTCTGGAATGCCTGGCTTTGGAAGGTTATCACCCTTAACGATTGCCTCGTATACCTTTGCACGGCCCATTACATCGTCAGACTTAACGGTCAAAATCTCTTGGAGAATGTTTGCTGCACCGAAGCCCTCCAATGCCCAAACCTCCATCTCTCCGAAACGCTGACCTCCGAACTGTGCCTTACCACCAAGTGGCTGCTGAGTAATGAGTGAGTAAGGACCGATTGAACGAGCGTGCATCTTATCGTCGATCATATGACCGAGTTTCAACATATAGATTACACCCACAGTTGCTGGCTGGTCGAAACGCTCACCTGTGCCACCATCATAGAGGTAGCAACGACCTGTGCGTGGCAAACCTGCCTTGTCTGTATACTCGTTAATCTGCTCCAACGAAGCACCATCAAAGATTGGTGTTGCGAACTTCAAACCGAGTTCCTTACCTGCCCAACCGAGCACAGTCTCGTAGATCTGTCCGAGGTTCATACGAGAAGGCACACCAAGTGGGTTCAAGCAGATATCCACAATTGTACCATCCTCCAAGAATGGCATATCCTCATCACGAACAACCTTGGCTACGATACCCTTGTTACCGTGACGACCTGCCATCTTATCACCTACCTTCAACTTTCGACGCTTAGCGATGTAAACCTTAGCCATCTGGATAACTCCCGGCTGTGTAATCTCATCACCATTAGTGATGTTAGAACGCTCACGCTTGATGTTTGCATCAGCCTTCTTAACCTCGATGGTATAGTTGTTTACAGTAGTAGTAATCAACTTGTTAAGGTGCTCATCCGAAGTCCAGTTGCAATCGCCCAAGTTCAAGTAACCCAAAGCAATTCCGCTCTTCTCGTCGATTGTCTTCTTTGCAATCTCTTCGAGCATCTTCTGCGAGAACTTAGCACCCGCAGCGTACAACTCTACGCCGAAGTAATCCTTGATACCTGTCGAGGTCTTACCCTGCAACAAAGTCCAAAGTTTAGCAACGAGAGTCTTGGTCAAAGCGGCAACCTCATCAGCGAACTTCTTGTCGAGTTTCTCCAACTGCAACTTCTCGGCTGCACGACCCTTCTTATCCACCTTGCTTGCACGGCTGTACAACTTGGTGTCGATAACTACACCCTGCAAAGATGGATTAGCCTTCAACGATGCATCCTTTACATCGCCTGCCTTATCACCGAAGATTGCACGCAACAACTTCTCCTCTGGTGAAGGATCGTTCTCGCCCTTTGGAGTAATCTTACCGATAAGAATATCTCCCGGCTTAATGTTAGCACCTACACGAACAATACCGTTCTCATCGAGGTTGCGGGTTGCATCCTCGCTCACATTTGGAATGTCCGAAGTGAACTCCTCGACACCACGCTTAGTGTCACGCACCTCAGCCATATACTCGCTAACATGTACCGAAGTGAAGATATCCTCACGCTGGATACGCTCCGAAATAACGATAGCATCCTCGAAGTTGTAACCCTTCCAAGGCATAAATGCTACCTTCAAGTTGCGTCCCAAAGCCAACTCTCCATTCTGTGTCGAGTAGCCCTCGGTCAAAATCTGTCCCTTAACTACACGCTCACCTGTGAGAACTCGTGGCTTCAATGTTACCGAAGTATCCTGGTTGGTACGACGGTAGCGTGGCAACTCATATACTGTAACCTCAGGAGCAAACGAGCAGATAATCTCCTCCTCCGTACGGTCATACTTTACTTTAATAACTGTTGCATCTGCGAACTCCACAACACCATCACCCTCGGCTACAATCTGAATACGGCTATCCGAAATCATATCCTTCTCGATACCTGTACCAACGATTGGTGCCTCGCAAGTTACGAGTGGCACTGCCTGACGCATCATGTTCGAACCCATCAACGCACGGTTAGCATCATCGTGCTCCAAGAATGGAATCAACGACGCTGCAATCGAAGCAATCTGGTTTGGAGCAACATCAACGAGGTTTACCTCCTCGCCGTGTACTACTGGGAAGTCTGCACCCAAACGAGCCTTGATACGACCATCGTGAACAAAACGATTGTCTGCGGTCAATGGCTCACCAGCCTGTGCAATAACCTGTCCCTCCTCCTCTTCTGCCGAGTAGTAGCGGATATGCGAGTTATCCATATCAACTACACCATTCTCGCACGAACGGTAAGGAGTCTCCAAGAAGCCCATATCCGAAATTTTTGCATAAACGCAAAGCGACGAGATAAGACCGATGTTCGGTCCCTCAGGCGACTCAATTGGACACAAACGACCGTAGTGAGTGTAGTGCACATCTCGAACCTCGAAACCTGCTCTATCACGCGAAAGACCACCAGGACCGAGTGCCGACAAACGACGCTTGTGGGTAATCTCCGACAACGGGTTAATCTGGTCCATAAACTGCGACAACTGCGAAGTGCCGAAGAACGAGTTGATAACACCCGACAACGACTTCGCATTGATCAAGTCGATTGGAGCAAATACCTCAGAGTCACGAACATTCATACGCTCACGAATGGTACGAGCCATACGCACGAAACCAATCGAGAACTGGTTAGACAACTGCTCGCCTACGGTACGAACACGACGGTTCGACAAGTGGTCAATATCGTCCAACTCGGCACGAGAGTTGATCAACTGAATGAGGTACTTGATGATTGCAATGATATCCTCACGAGTGAGGGTACGGATTGCTGGGTCGATGCCAAGGTCGAGTTTCTTGTTGATACGGAAACGACCTACATTACCCAAATCGTAACGCTTGTCCGAGAAGAACAACTTGTCGATTACATCACGAGCAGTTGTATCATCTGGTGCCTCCGAAGCACGCAACAAACGATAGATATAACGCACTGCATCAACCTCCGAGTTGCAGGTATCCTTCTGCAATGTGTTGTATATAATCGAGAAATCAACGCCCGATGCACTCTCCTTGTGGAGGATGATTGTCTTGGCGCCACTCTCCAAAATTGTATCAATGTGACTCTCCTCCAAAACAGTCTCACGGTCTACAATAACGCTGTTTCGCTCAATCGAAACAACCTCACCTGTATCCTCGTCTACGAAGTCCTCTACCCAAGTCGAGAGAACACGAGCAGCCAACTTGCGGCCCACTGCCTTTTTGAGGTTTGTCTTTGTAACCTTTACCTCGTCAGCAAGGTCAAAAATATCGAGAATCTGCTGGTCGGTCTCAAAACCGATAGCACGCAAAAGTGTTGTTACAGGCAACTTCTTCTTACGGTCGATGTATGCGTACATCACATTGTTGATGTCCGATGCAAACTCAATCCACGAACCCTTGAACGGAATGATTCGTGCCGAGTAGAGTTTTGTACCGTTAGTGTGAATGCTCTGACCAAAGAATACACCTGGTGAACGGTGCAACTGCGAAACGATTACTCGCTCTGCACCATTGATGACGAAAGTGCCTCGCTCCGTCATATAAGGGATTGTGCCGAAATAGACATCCTGCACAACGACACCAAAGTCTTCGTGCTCATCATCGGTACAATAAAGTTTCAACTTCGCTTTGAGTGGCACACTGTAAGTCAAGCCACGCTCCAAACACTCCTCAATGGTGTAACGAGGAGGATCGATGTAGTAATCGAGAAATTCGAGTACGAAGTTATTTCGTGTGTCAGTGATTGGGAAGTTCTCCTGGAAAACTCGATAGAGACCCTCGTTCTTGCGGTTCTCCGCTGTGGTATCCATCTGGAAGAAATCCCTGAATGATTTGAGTTGTACCTCCAACAAATCCGGATAAGGCACTCTGTTGCGGATTGTAGAGAAACTAATTCTTTCTTTCTGTGTTGTAGTGGACATGTTGAAATCCATTTGTTTTTGTTGTGAGTACTCAAAGGGGAAAAACAACCCCTCGCGTGTGCGCGTTAAATACCGCGCTAAAACTCTCAGCGTAAACACATTACACCCTGAGAGTATCATAAAAATCTTAGGACGGGCACAGCTCAATACGGCACTCCCATTCATTAGACCTGAAAAGGTATAGCGCGTACACTGCAGTCGTAAGCAC
>JAGCLL010000110.1 GCA_017647025.1 Alistipes sp.
GAGTCAACGGGCTTTGAGCCGTCTGTTGAGGTTGAGGATAAAATTCCTGACGATGAATAAACCTTTTTATTTCAACACCACTACTCTTATCCAAAAGAGAGTCCAATGGATATCAATACACTTCAATATGTAGTCGGCGAGGTTAAGGCAGATGCCCCCGCTACGATTCGATTCTTCGGTAGCGTTACCGAGGAGAATACATCGCGTTTCAACGATGAGTTTGACTTCCTTGAGAATGTCATTCGTCCCTCGTGCATACGCGTACTTATTAATTCTGAAGGTGGCAGTGTGCTCTATGGTATGTCTACATACTCGACCATTGCCAACTCAAAGGTTGATACCGAGTGCGTCATCGAGGGCGTGGCAGCATCTATGGCATCGATTATCTGGGCAGCAGGCAAACGCTCACTTATGCGTGATTATGCAATCTTGATGATTCATAACCCGATGATGCCTTCGAGTGAAGATATGGATGTAGACACCAAGGAGATGGTTAAGGCATTCACCAAGCAGATTGAGACCATCTACCGCAAACGCTTCGGGCTTAAAGCCGAGCATGTACGAGCGATTATGGATGGCGAGGCAGGTAGAGATGGAACATACTTCGATGCCCAGGCCGCTGTGAAGGCAGGTATTATCCCCGCCGAAAACATTATCCATACCTCAAAACAACTCTGCGAGAAGGTACATAGCGAGGTTGCCTCGATGACCGATACCACGGCAATTCAGGAGTTGATGAGCCGAGTTAGTGCCGAGAATAAACTTTTTGAAAACAACATTCCTACTCTTAAGCAAACAGTAAATGATATGGCTAACGAAAACAAAACACAAGGATTCGAGTTCGGGGCGATAGCAGCCTCACTCGGTATGAAGGACAGTGATGTCAAGGATGTAATGGCCCGCATCTCGGAGTTGGCGACCATTGAGTCCAAGTACAAGGAGTCTGAAAAGTCGCTCAGCGATGCCCAGACCATCATTGCAGGTAAGGAGGCTACCATCCAGAACTTGCAAAAGGAGCTCTCGGAGGCAACATCGAAACTCTCGACCTACGAAAAGAAGGAGAAGGAGGAGATGGCAACCCGCATCGAGACGCTTGTCGAGGATGCAATCAACGCAGGCAAGATTGACCGTGAGGCGAAGGCCGAGTGGGTCAAGATGGCTGAGGCGAACCTCTCGCTTGCAGAGAGCACGCTCGCATCTATCCCTGCACGCGAGAAGATCTCCGAGGAGATTGCCAAAGACCCCGAGAATGTTCAGGCTGCCGCCACCGCTGCCAAGACCGCAGAGGAGATGATGGCCGAGAAGGTTAACGAGGTTGTCGGCGCAGACTTCAAGTTCGGTAAGCTGAAGTAAACAACCCCAATCATTAATTGATTTGCCGGAGACAGGGAGTGTCTCGCGCGGACAGCAGTATCCGCCAGTCGGCTGAGATTCAACAATAACAAGTAAACTCAATCGAAACAAATGGCTGATACAGTAAACTTTTTGCAGAACGGTTATAATGGCGAGGTCTTGGAGGACCTCTTGACCTATACCGCACAGGGTAACGACACCTTCCGCGAGGGTCTTATCCACATCAAGAGTGGCATCCAGCACAAATACACGCTGCCTGCCATCAAGTTGGGCGACATTATTCAGGATAATGTGCCTACACCTACCTCCACTCACGGTGCCAAGGGCGAAAACGGAGAGAACGAATACCAGTTCACCGAGCGTCACTTGGAGCCTTCGGACTTTATGGTCTATCTGGAGTTCAATCCACGCGACTACGAGAAGTATTGGAAGTTCGCACAGCCCGAGGGCAACCTCGTCTTCCGTGAGCTTGATCCTAAGATTCAGGCAACAATGCTCCGTCTGTTGATGGACAAGAAGAACGAGTACATCGGCAACGCAATCTGGACTGCCGCTAAGGGTGGCGAGGCTGCTGCCGGCATCACTGCTCCCGCAGGCTGCATCAAGATTGGTGCGAACAAGGAGAAGTACTTCGATGGCGTGATGAAGCGTATCATCGACAATGTGAACGCTACGGATGCTGCAACCATCGCAGGTGGTCAGTGTATCGTATCGGGTAACACCGAGCTCACTGATGGTGCTGCTGTCGAGGCCGCTCTCTACGCTATGTGGAAGAAGTGTCCTAAGCAGATCCGTAAGAAGAAGTCTTTGGTCTTCGTCATCGGCTGGGATGCGTGGGATGCATACGACCAGTACATCTCTGACAAGCAGGTTAAGTACTCGGAGAATACCGAGGTGAACCGCTACCGCTTCAAGGGTAAGAAGATCGTGCCTATCGTGGGTATTCCTGACCACACCATCGTGCTCGGTGAGTTCTCGACAGGTATGGAGTCGAACCTCTGGATGGGCGTAGACTACGCAAACGACACCGAGGTATTGAAGGTAGACCGCTTGCAGGCTAACTCGGAGCTCTTCTTCTTCCAGATGCGAATGAAGATGGATATGAACATCGTTCGTCCTGCCGAGATTGTCGTACACACGGCTTACACCAAAACAGCATAACACACCTTTCATCTGATTTTTTATGTCTCACCCGGGGAGCGAGGTATGGCCCCGCTCCCCAAATTTTTCAAAGAGTATGGCAAAGAAAACTAATACGGAGGAGACTCCCAAAACGGATGAGCAGGTAA
>JAGCLL010000111.1 GCA_017647025.1 Alistipes sp.
GACAAGGGCAACGATGTTTGTTGGGTAGAGTACACCTTGAAAGGTAAGCGAGCCGTAGATTACTATGGCGTGGACTATATCGACACTTGGGTGTATTACGATGACAAGAATGAGGAGGACAAAAAGTGGCTCGATAAGGTCAAAGGCTTGTTAAAGAATTGGGTTAATGGCGATGTGGTCAGCGAGGATGGTTGGAAACGCATTAGTCATAAGCCTACGCAAGTGGGTAACGACCTTTGCCAACTCACTTATTTTAGAGTGAACGACATTCCTTCGGGTATCGTAGAGCCTTTGATACAATCGTTGGAAAAGGCGTGCTCGTATGTAGCCGAGGAGGTTAAGTCAAGTGCTTTCCCGCAGTTGTTCATTAAGTCGGCAACGATTACCTCTTTACCACCTATGGATGCTAATGGCAAGGTCTTGGCAGTCAAGGGCGATGTAGAAACATTGAAAGCGAGTGATGCAAAGTTTTTGGAAGCTCCCGATGCAAGCAACATTGCGACCTTGCACTTGACAACCTTGCGTGATGAGATATACCACGCATCACAGAGCGTTATTATCGACCCCGAGGTATTAAAATCAGGTGCGGATAGTTCGGCTACGATGAAGATTTTGTTTACACCCGAAATCCAATGGTGTCAAGTTATGTGGGTGCAGTTCTATCAGCCATTGCGTAGAATGGTCGAGGTGTTCAAACGCTTGGTAGGTAAGGTTGAGGGTAATCCTCTCTCGTTTGCCGACTTGCGTGTGAGCGTAGGTCAGAAGATTTGGATTCCGCAGAATAGAGCCGAGGAGGTTGATACTACTTGCAAGATGGTGTACGCTCGTGTGTTGTCAAGAGAGAGCGCAATTTCGGAGTTGGGATTGAACTATATAGGTGACTACGAGAAGATACAAAAAGAGTGGGAAGAGGAAATCGAGTTGAAGGCTCGTATCCCTGCCGAGGTCAAAGCCGAGATTGGCGAGGGTGGAGAACAAGTCGATGATGAACCTAACCCCGATAAGACGGGCGTAGATAACAACGACAAAGGGAAGTCGATACAAGAGTAAAAAAAGAGGGTAGTCGCTTGGCTACCCTCAATTTTATATCTTCCCATTCGCTCTCAACAACCTCACAAGGCTATCGACATTCAACATTAAATTCTCTAAAGTCGTGTCATTCCAAAGCGTGTAGTCCGCATCAATCTCATCAATCCTCGTTTCGCTTTGATGACTATCCTCGGCTTTCGCATCGGGTCGCACAACCTTAATCACGATGCCACCTCGTTTCTTAATCGCCTTTGCCTCGTTAGGGAAACGACAATCACTCACGAGGAAATCCCCTTTGCTATTGAGTGTACATTCGATAAATACATCGGGGTTTTCCTTACGCATCAAATCACCAAGACCTTGCATTAACGCTCGTATCGTATGCTTACCATTGGCACAATACGCCCATAGGTGTTCGGGCACTTCGGTGTTCTCCTTGTAATCATAATCTTCGAGGTCATCCATAGTGCAACCCACGAGGGCACACACCATTTTTTTTAGTGGAGTAGCAAAACTCCTTAACTCATACCCCGTAGCATTGTGTAGCAACCTCGCTACCGTACTCTTTCCACTAAACTTGTGTCCGCAAATTGCTATAATCATAACTTAACGATTAAAGTGGTCTTTCAATCTTAATCTTTCGTTCCCACCAATGGCGAGTGTTGTTAAATTTTTCGATTTGTTCGTGCAAGTCTTTCAAAAGATGTGC
>JAGCLL010000112.1 GCA_017647025.1 Alistipes sp.
GACCAAGAACGGCATCCAACATACCCACCTCGCCATCGATAGGAGCCTTAACCTTGAGGTTATCCACACGCTGGCGGATAAGCTCCATATTGCGCTGCATCGAGAGAAGACTCTCCTCCATCTGTGTTACCTGCGATGAGCGATAGAGCGAGTCCTGACGCTGACGCTCCAAGACCAAATTACGCCTTCCAACAGCAAGTTCATAATCCTCCTTTGAGCGCAAATAATCCTCGCGAGCCAACAATTTGTCGTTATAGAGGCTCTGATTCTGATCAAAGGTACGCTTTAATCGCGACACCTCCAAGTCGAGTTGTAGTTTCTCCTGACGCAGAGCCAGACGCTCCTGCTCCATAGAAATCATCGTGTTACGCAGGATATTCTGCTTCTCGGCAAGGTCGGCCTCCGACTGCAAAATCTGCATAGAAAGAGAGTTGTTCGACATCTCAAGAATCACATCGCCACGCTTTACCTGCGTACCCTCCTCGGCAACGATGCGCTCCACAACGCCCGATTCGAGGGGCGAGAGCTGCACGGTGGTCATCGGCTGAACCGAGCCCGTAAGGCGTACATAGTCGTTAAACTCGCCCTGCTCGACGGTAGCGACATTCAGCAGTTGTGCATCCACACGCAAGGTCGATGAGTTGTCACGAAACACCAGCCAGCCGATAAATAGTGCCAGGGTTGCAACACCAACCCAAACAAGGTTCTTCTTCTGAAAGATGGCTTTTAAGCCCTTTTTCTTTTCAAGTTTGATATCCATAATATGATTTTTTATTTGTTATCTGATTAAGGGTTGTCCGTTGTAGTAATCGACCATTCGGGTTTTGATTATGTATTGCAATCTTGCTCGGAGCTTGTCCGACTTGGCCTGCAGAAGGGTGTTAGCTGCAGTTTGGAGGTCGAGAGCCGAGATTAGGCCATTCTCGAATTTACGCTCTGCACCATCGTAGACAAGCTGTGCTGCCGAGACCTTCTTCTCGCCCTGCACATACTGCTTTCCAAAGCCCTGCATCTCTTGCCACGCCTGACTTACCTCACTCTCCACGGCACGTTGCACGGCTATCTCCTCCAACTGTGCCAAGCGGTATGCGTTCTGCGCTCTGCGCTTCGACGAGCGAGCCGAAAGACCATTGAAGATAGGAATTGAGAGTGCCACCTGAATATAACCACCTCGGTTGTTGAGGAACTGAGTACCGAAGGGATCGTACAACGCCTTATTATCGAAGTCGATATAGTATGAGGTGTTATATCCGCCATAAAGGTAGAGCGATGGCGAGTAAGCACCCTTTGCCTTTGCAAGGTTTAGGCGGCTCTGCTCGGTAGCAAAGCGGCTGGCTGCAATGCGAGGGTTGTTCGCCAATGCATAATCCAACAATGCCTGCTCTGAAGCGGCACTTGGCAGAGCTTCCAAATTGATATTGGTCTCGATTACCAGCTGCTCACCCTGCGGGTAGTTCATCACCTCACGCAACTTGATGTAGGCAAGTGCAAGGTTGTTCTCCTCGGTGGTGAGTAGGTAATCGTAGTTCGCCTCCTGCGACTCAATCTCCGCTACATCGGCAGCACTCTTGGTGCCGAGTTCCTCCTGGCGGCGTACAAGTTCCAAGGTTTTGCGTGATGCCTCAAGATGCTCTCGGGCAATCGCCACCGCCTCGGTGTAGTAGACCACATCCATATATGCCGAGAGGGTCTGCATCGCCACCTCGTCGCGTGCAATCTCTGCCTCTACTGCACCCATCTGGCGAGCCACCTTTGTAGCACGCACGGTGTTTATGCTCTGCAAGCCATCGAAGAGGGTCATCGAGCCACTGATGCCGTAGGAGTTACTAAATGTGGTTACATTGGTGTAGGCGTTTGTTGCGGGGTCGATACCACGACCAAAATTCACAGCATCTCCCACCGAACCGTTTATCGAGGGGAAGAGCGAGGCAACAGCCTCAGCGTGATTGGCCTTGCGGTCATCGAGTGCAAGGTTTTGTTTACCCACCGCCACGGAATTCTCGACGGCATAGCGCATACA
>JAGCLL010000113.1 GCA_017647025.1 Alistipes sp.
AAAGGACTGAAAATCCTTGTGTCCCTGGTTCGAATCCCGGTGGCACCACTTGAAGAAAAAGACAAATTAGTCAAAACGCTGTATTTCAACAAAATACGGCGTTTTTCTTTTTGTGCTATATACCAATTTATGGTGTTTCGGGGCAGTTGAAAGTGTGCAAATCAGGAACACTTTTGAAAAATCGAAAAGTGTTCCTGAATTAGCGTCTAATTAACCGATCTTCAAGAATTTACACTACTCTTTATCCGGTTGCGAATTGCACCATTTTTTTAATATTTAGAGTTATGATAAAGAGTACATTTTCAATCCTTTTCCTAATTCGCAAGTCGCGTTTAGGAAAGAGTGGCGAATCGCCAATTTCAATGCGCATTACCGTAAATGGCAGATTTACAGAGATGAGCACGCTGCGCAAGGTGCCTGCAAACCTATGGGATAGCAAAAAAGAGCGTGCCGTTGGCAAAGGTCCTATCCCAATTGAGATTAACCGCCATCTCGAATCGCTGCGTACACGGGCATACGAGATTCACAAAGAGTTGGTTGAGCGCGATGGCTATGCTGACCCTCTGACTATCAAGGAGTATTTGCAAGGCAAGCATATCAGCCAAAAGATGTTCTATGCCACTTTTGAGGAGCATAACGAGCGAATGACACAGTTGGGTGGTATCGAGTTCGATGCGGTTACATTGAGCCGTTATCGCCTTTGTCTGCGCTATTTCAAGGAGATGATGTCGCGCAAGACCAAAGTGGCTGACTTCCCTATCAAGAACCTCAACGGTGAGATGATTCGTGATTTTGAGGCATTTTTGAAGATTGAGAAGAGTGTGGCACAAAACACGATGATTCGTTATATGAAGTGCCTGAAAAAGGTGGTAAACCTCGCAATTGCCAATGGCTGGATAACGGTCAATCCTTTTGCAGGTATAAAATTTTCGGAGAAAAAGGTTGTCAAGGATTTTCTGACGATTGAGGAGGTAAATACCATTCGTACCAAGGAGTTCGGCATCGAACGACTTGATATGGTGCGAGATATCTTTATCTTCTGTTGTTACACTGGATTGGCATTTATCGATGTCTATAACTTGAAGCCCGAGCACATCACAGAGGATGCGCACGGTTGAAAATGGATTCACAAGCAACGCCAGAAGACCGAGGTGGAGTTCTTTGTGCCGCTGTTGGAGTATCCGCTGCAACTGATTGAGAAATATCGCAATCACCCGCTGTGCCGGGCAAACAAAACGGTCTTTCCGGTGTACGCCAATCAGAAGATGAATTCGTACTTGAAGGAGATTGCGGATTTTTGTGGCATTAAAAAGCACCTCACGATGCATACAGCCCGCTATACTTTCGCCACGACAATCACGCTGGCGAATAATGTAAAGTTGGAGAATGTGTCGAAGATGCTCGGTCATACCAACACTCGAATGACACTCCACTATGCTCACATTATGAACGAATCCCTCGCCCAAGAGATGAACAAGGTTGCTGCGATTATGGGGGAATAACAAGGTCATAAAAAGAATCAGTTGGTTAGTCGCACTAACCAACTGATTTTATCTATCAAATAATAAACTTTACCAACTACCTAATTGTAAATATAGCATAATTACTCTATTGTATATTAAGCCAATTCATTGTCCAGTTTATGCATGAGCATACTGGCAAAATGCAACTTTCTAATTGCGTCGGCTTTGGAAATAGTTTGATTGTTGTGGGCCTTTGGGTTTCTAATACCTTTCATTGCCCCTGAAAACATCTCCATATACCCTTGTTGAATATCTCTACCTGTTTCAGTAGATATATCTCCAATTTTTATTATAGGGTTGTTAGGTGAGAAAGCAGACTGCATAAGCCTTGCACCATCTTTCTCTTCCAGGGCCCTTTCCTTGTATATAGTTTTGACTCTCACATTTATTTCTTTGAATGCCGCTTCAACTGCATCTGCATAATGTCCAACATCAAAACGCTCTTTGGCTACAGATGCGATTTGAGGCTGGATATTATCCCATATAGACGATGAATTATTATTACTATATCCATTTAGATAGGCAATAGTTGCAATAACTTCACCAAACAAATATGGGTTAATGCCATTTTGAGGCGTAGATAATGGTTGCCCAAATTGATTTACATAAATAAAATCAGGCATTTTAAGATTAGGTAATATTTTGTCTCTAAGCCTATCACTAAATACTTTATATTCTACTGGAACCAAAGGTATCAATTTATACAACTCATTGTATAGCTCAGTGCAACTAATATTATTGCTTTGAATGTGTTGCATATTCATCATATGACGGATACGATCAATAATCTGTTTACAGATTTCTAATTGTGCTAAATATCTATCCATTACTCTAACTGCGTTCTATAAACTGAGTCTAATGTATTTCCATCTTTGTCTTTCCATACAAGCCAACCATTATTACTGCTACCAATGCAGAAGTCTGCGGCTGTGCTTGGGCTTGCGAATGTCTTATCGGAAGTCATAACAAGTTTGTCGCCTTCTATAGCGGTGTACTCGCTGACTAAACTATTACGCTTGTCGCTCCATTTAAGCGACGGCACGGTAGTTTTGGCGATTACACTGCCTTTCAGCACAGTAAAACCATTAGAACTATAAAAGCCTTTTGCATCACAACCTCGACCTTTGGTATAGAAGATATGCTCCGTCTTTGGTTGTGATACCTCGAAGATACTGCAGCCAATAAATGAGGCTAAAAACTTAACATCCTCAAAGAATTCATCCATTGAATCTTGTTGATATTCGGGCAGGTTTGGAGCCTTAGGTGTCTGCTTATTGTCACTCAACACAAAAGCATTCGCCTTCTTTGCCTCAGCTATTGCTTTGTGTTCTAGATATTGCACATCGGCTTTAGTCATATCTGCATCTTTTGATACGAATATGAGAGCCTTCTGCCAGAATGATTTCTTGCTGTCGTGATCCTTCACTCGCTCACGAAAATTTTCGGTTTCTCCAATATATGCTTGTGGCTTCGTTGCCTCATCTTCGCCCAACAAAATGTAAAATGCAGGCTTCTGCAACTTCTTCTGCGTATTGAGATATGCAAGATTTGAGCGTGGCACAACAAACATCTGGCAAATCTTATTGCTGATGAATGCATATTGAGTTCCTTTTGGATCTCCGTCAATTAAGTATGTAGTTTCTGTTTTGCCCATAGTTGGCTTTTATTTATTCGCAATAATTTGTCATAAAGATATGAAAAATTTCACTACGATAATCACGATTAGACAATTTTATTCTTGTCGTAGAATGAATATCGTTGCGGAGTAGATAGTACTGAGATACTTGAAAAGAAAAGATAATATTGTTACTCCAGCACTACTGCAAATGTCACGCGACCCTCCTCGTTGTGTTTGAGGCGGAGGGAGCCGCCGTGGAGGCGGATGATTTGACGAGAGACGGCAAGGCCGATGCCTGAGCCGTCAGTTTTGGTCGTAAAGAATGGCGTGAAGATATTTTCGGCGACCTCAGCAGGGATAGCCGAGCCGTTGTTCGTAATCTCGATTTGTATGCGCTCCTCTGCGTCAATCGTTGAGCGGATAGTTATCTTGCGGTCGCAATCCTGCGTCAAGAGTGCTTCGGTAGCGTTTTTCAGAAGATTGACCATTACCTGTGACATCAGCGCGCGGTCGGCATAGAGCATCGTATCCGTAGGCTCGATGTTCACTTCAACCTCGATACCTACGTGTGGTATCAATGACAGCGACTCCGCCACCAACTCCGATAGGTAGAATGGTGCTTTCTGCGGTGCGGGGATGCGTGTAACAGCACGGAACGAATCGACAAAACGGAGCAGACGGTCTGATGTCGCGTGTATAGTTTCAAGTCCCTGGCGCACCGTTGCGGTATCGTCAGACTGTGCAAGCAGCGTATGGCTGATTGAGGTTACGGGCGCGAGCGAGTTCATAATCTCGTGCGTGAGGATGCGCGTGAGTTTCTCCCACGACTCCACCTCCTTACGGTCGAGCTCTTCGTGGATATTGCCGACAGAGATAACCCTCAAGCGCTTGCCGTCAAACTCCATAGCCGAGCAACTCAACACCAAGTTTTGGTCGCCAATCTCGGTAGTGAGACGAGCGGTGAGCTGTTCGCCAGCACCTACACGGTGCATCGCCTCACATAGCTCCTCGCTCAATACTCGGAGTTGGTCTATGTGGCTAAGTCGTTCCACGCCAAAGATATTTAGCACCTTGGAGTTTGTTTGAGTCACTGTGCCATTCTCCATCACTACGACAATACCCACATTGGCGCACTCCATAATAAGTTGGAAATACTGTTCTCGCTCCTTGATTTGCAGCTTGGCATTATCGAGGACCTCTTTTATGCGGTTGAGTGACTGATTTACAAAGGCATATTTCGTGTAGCGTGGATCTTCGGCAAAGCGGAATAAGTAATCGTTATTCTGCACAGCGTTAAAGACAAACATCAGTCGCTCAACCAATTCGTTGTAGATACGGAAGAGTCGAAAGAGGCAGAAGATAATAATCGGAATGGTCGCTATGAGGTGTGCGTGGCGGTTGGTTGCCCACACATAGCCAGACAAGACAGCCATTAGAATAATGACCGCCGCATAAGCACCGATTTTGCCGTAAGGTATGTTCTGCTGTCGTTTCACAAGCCGTAGCGTTTAATCTTGTTGTAGAGTGTCTGGCGTGTGATGCCGAGCTGCTGTGCCACCTGCGAGAGGTTGCCACCACACTGTGCTATGGCATTGGCTATGGAGTGTCGCTCCACATCTTCGAGCGTCTGGCTCTCGTTAAGCGGGCGTTGCGAGGTGTGTAGTTCGAGGTGGTCGGGCGAGATAATATCGCCATCACACATTATCACAGCCTTCTCAATCGTATTCTGCAACTCGCGGATATTACCCTCCCACGAGTGATTTTTCAGTTTCTCCGCCGCAGCACCCGAGAGCATCAAGCCTACCCTACCATACTTCTGTCCATAGCGTTCGAGAAATCGCTCGGCGAGAGGTACGATATCCTCCTTGCGGTTACGCAGGGGCGGAATATGGATATGTATAGTATTGATGCGGAAGAGCAAATCTTGTCGGAACTCGCCCTTTGCTACTGCTTCGTGTAGGTCGCGGTTAGTTGCTGAGATAAGGCGAATATCTACGGGCGTAGCCTCGTTTGCTCCGAGGCGTGTTACGGCACGATTTTGCAGCACGGCGAGCATCTTGGCTTGCAGATGGAGTGGCAGGTTGCCAATCTCATCCATAAATAGCGTTGAACCGTTGGCAGTCTCAAATTTTCCCTCTCTATCGGTACGGGCATCAGTAAATGCTCCTTTGGTATGGCCAAACAGCTCACTCTCAAAGAGCGTATCGGGGATAGCACCCATATCGAGCGACACCATAGTCTTACGACAGCGAGCCGACTGGCGGTGAATCTCTCGCGCAAGCACCTCCTTACCCGTGCCATTCTCGCCCGTGAGGAGTATGTTGGCATCGGTAATCGCCACACGCTCGACCATCTGCTTTACGCGCTTCATCTCCGCACTCTCACCCCAATACATCTCGGTTTGTGGCTCGGCGGCCTGCTGCTTGGTTGGCTTCTTCGGTTTGCTCTTGGTTGCTTTGTAGGCATTTTGGAGTGTGGCAATCAGCTTGGCATTATCCCACGGCTTTACAACAAAGTCGAAAGCACCCTCCTTCATAGCACGTACCGCCAACTCGATATCGGCGTAAGCAGTAAATAGCACAACGTTTGTTTCAGGGAATTTGGAGAGTACCTCTTTGAGCCAATAGAGGCCCTCGTTTCCCGTATTGATACCTGCGTGGAAGTTCATATCGAGCAAAACGACATCGGGCGACTCCTTGTGCAGTGTGGTAATCAGCGAGTTGGGCGATGGCAGCGTTACAATCTCCTCGAACACTCCCTCGCACAACAACTTCACCGCCGAAAGTATCGAGCGGTTATCATCCACAATTAAGAGTTTGCCTGCCTTTTTACTCATATCTTCTACATTTTTCTACTACAAAGTTAATCTAAAATCGCGCTGTGTCAATATATCACACACCGATTGTCTAATTATTAGACACATTTACTTACAGGGGCGTTAGTGCAAATCCGTGTGGGTCAAGTGATTGCATAGTTTGGCACACCTTTGGCACGATTGGAGGCAAAACGCAAAAACATTATGAAAAGACTACTAATACTATTTGCAGTGTCTAATTTTTTGACACTTATCTGCGCAGTACACGCCGAGGCACAACAGCTAACCATAGACGACTGTATGCGCTATGCTGTTGAGAACTCGACTGCCGTAGGCAAACAGCGTCTTGCAGCAGATGACAACAAGACAAATTATCAGGAGGCTGTCGCTTCGTTGTTCCCATCGGTAAATGCCGAGGTGGCGGGCGGTCTGAACTTTGGTCGTGGTATCGACCCTGCAACAAACACCTATACTAATATTACAACCTTTGGCAACTCGTATGGCATTAGTGGCTCGGTGCCTCTCTTCGATGGCTTGAAGGGTATCAACACCGTGCGTGCTATGAAGGTGGCTCGCCAGAAAGGTGTCGTAGATACCCAGATTGCACAAGACGAGGTGGCGATGCAGACCCTCTCGGCATATATGGATGTGGTCTACTATACCGAGGCGGTAAAGATTGCCCGTGAGCAGTTGGAGGCATCACGCCGCACCTTGGAACTTGTGCGCCGACAGGAGGAGCTTGGCACCAAGAGCGCTGCCGATGTAGCGGAGATAGAGTCGCAGGAGGCAAACTACGACTACCTCTTAACCACCGAGGAGAATAACCTCGCCCTTGCCTATATCAAGTTGCGTGAGGTGATGAACTACCCACAGGACAAGGAGTTGGAGATTGTTACCGATATCGATTTGGAGGCTCTTCCAAGTGCTATTTCGGAGCAGGCACTCTTGGATTATGCTTTGGCGAACAACCCCAAAATTGTGGCAAGCCGCCACTTTACCGAGCAGCAGCGTCTGAACCTTTCTCGTGCAAAGGGTGCTTACTCGCCATCGGTATACCTCTATGGCGGTTACAACACTTCGTACTATATCGACTTTGAGAATAAGGCGGCATACGCATCTTTTGCCAATCAGTTCCGCAATAACCGAGGTGGATATATTCAGGTAGGCTTGTCTATCCCTATCTTCGACGGCCTCACTGCTCGCTCCTCGAAGCGCAGAGCAGCCAACGCCTACCGCTCGGCACAGTTGGAGCAGGTGGCTGTTGAGCGAGCTGTGGAGAGCGAGGTGGCGCAGACATGGCAGGAGATGCAGGGCTTCGGTAAGCAGTATATCCAAGGGCAGAAGAAGGTATCGGCAGCACAACTCGCCTACGACGGTGCAGAGCGCAAGTTTGAGAATGGCTTAATCTCCTCCCTCGATCTCCAAACCGCAGCCAATACCCTGCTGCAAGCCAAGTCTGATAAACTTCGTGCAAGATTGCAATACATCATCAAGACCCGTATGGTCGATTACTATAACGGTGAGCCATTGGTGAAAGGTCGTGATTAGGGAATTTAAGGAGATTAAGGAATTTAGTGATTGACAATAATAAAACTTAAATAAAATGGATATCAAATTAGAAAAGAAGAAGGGATGGCGAGCCATCTTTCAGAAGAAGAATCTACCCTATGCAGCAGTTGTGGTGCTGATTGGCTTTATCGGCTGGTTAGTGTTGCGTGATAACTCCTCGACTTTGCGTGTTGATGCGGGGTTGGTGAATATCGCTACCGTTGAGCAGGGCGAGTTTAACGACTATGTACGCCTTACGGGCTCGGTGCAGCCTATGACAACCGTTCAGTTGTCCCCTCTTGAGTCGGGTGTTGTGGAGCGTATCGTTGCCGAGGAGGGCACGCAAGTTAAGCGTGGCGATGTAATCCTCGAAATGTCGAACAACTCCCTCTCGATGCAGATTTTGCAGTCGGAGGCCGACCTTGCCGAGAAGCAGAATATTTTGCGCAACACGATGATTTCTATGGAGCAGGAGCGTCTGGCCCTCCGTCAGGAGAAGTTGCAACTCGATTTGGAGGTGTCGCGTGCAAAGCGTACCTTTGAGCAGAATGAGGACCTTTACAACGATAAGTTGTTGGCTCGTGAGGAGTATTTGCGTGCAAAGGAGGATTACGAGTTGGCGGTGCGTAAGCGTAATTTGGTCTTGGAGCGACAGAAGCAGGACTCGCTCTACCGCACATCTCAGGTGTCGCAGATGGAGGAGAGCCTCCGCTCGATGCAGCTCAATATGGAGCTTATCCGCCAGCGTGTCGATAACCTCAAGGTGAAGGCTCCTATCGATGGCGAGGTGGGTATGTTGGATGTCGTTCTCGGTCAGTCGTTGCAGCAGGGTGCAAACATCGGTCAGGTGAACGACCTAACGACCTACAAGGTGCAGGCGCAGGTCGATGAACACTATATCGACCGCGTTACAACGGGTCTTGTGGCATCGTTTGAGCGTCAGGGCGCGGAGTACGAAATGCAGCTCCGCAAAGTCTATCCCGAGGTGCGCAACGGTCAGTTTAAAGCCGATTTCCGTTTTAGCGGTGCTGCGCCCGAGAATATCCGTAGCGGTCAGACCTACTACCTCAACTTGCAACTTGGCGAGGCTGCCGAGGCAATTCTAATCCCTCGTGGCTCGTTCTATCAGGCGACAGGCGGTCGTTGGATATATGTTGTCGATGCCTCGGGCGAGAAGGCTTATCGCCGAGAGATTCGCATCGGCAGACAGAATCCGCAGTATTATGAGGTTATCGAGGGCTTGCAACCCGGCGAAAAAGTTATAACTTCGTCATACGATAACTTCGGAGAGAATGAAGTGCTAATTTTGAACAAATAATTGAGAACTATGTATATTCGTAATTTTCTAACCCTGCTTCGCCGTTACACCACATCGTCGGTACTAAATATTGTGGGTATGGCAGTAGCCTTTGCAGCGGTATATCTTATCGCTGTGCAGGTAAATTTTGACCTATCGTATAACCGTGTTATAAAAAACTCGGAGCGCATCTATCGTCTTGAATATCCAAATGAGGCGGGCTCAGGTCGTTGGGAGCATACTTGGAATAGACAATACCCCGATAACCTTGTTGCCTCTAGCCCCGAAGTAGAGGCGGCAGGCTCAATCCATATAGATGTATATGCCTCACAACGAGAGTATTCGCGTAAGCGAAATGCTACAATTGAGAACCTGACACTTGAGATTGCTGGTGCCGAGCGCGAGGGCTTGGAGGTATTCCCTTTTGAGTGGGTAGCAGGAGGTATCGAGGATTTTATCAATATGGTAGACAACAGTAGCGCAAGTGTTCTTGTTATATCTGAATCAGCAGCCAAGCGTTATAACCTTGAGGTAGGAGATGGACTACATCTCGGTCGTGGAGCTTCTTCTAATGGAATTCGCACCATTGTGGGTATCTACAAAGATTTCCATGAGCCTTCATCTCTTTCTCATTTAGATGGTTGGTATAATCTATCCCATCAAGCGACGACAAGCGAGAACCATTGGACAGACCCCTATTATATCCGTTTACAAGAGGGGGCATCGGTTGAAGCCGTTGAGAAACAAATGCTCAACTTTGTTATTGAGGATAACCGCAAGTCTGGGCTATCGGAAGAGGATATAGCGAACATAATAGACAGAGCGCAACCTCGCCTTACACCTATTGCAGATCTCTACTTTATTGAGGATGCGCAGCCAGAATGGTATCACGGCAGCCGTACAACGACATATACCTTGATAGCTATTGCAGTGCTGATTTTGGTTATTTCGTTTATCAACTTCGTAAATTTCTTCTTTGCGTTGATACCAAGCCGAATTCGCGTGGTTAATAACTACAAAATCTTTGGTGCGCCGACAGCGAAACTGCGCCTAAACTTCTTGTTTGAGACTATTGGTTTGATACTCATATCGTTGTTTGGTGCAGCAGTTATTGTGGTGCTCTTTGCCGATACACCACTTAAAGAGTATATCTCCACATCGGTTGCGATCAACGATAATTGGTCGTTGGCAGGTGCTATTGCTCTGGGCGTGATTATCTTTGGTGTGGTGATATCGCTCTATCCTGCGTGGTATATTACCAAGTTCTCACCGGCATTTGTTATCAAGGGCGATTTCTCGGCATCAAAGTCTGGTCGTATCTTGCGCTATACACTTGTGGGTGTGCAGTATGTAATCTCTATTACGCTTATTATCTGCTCGATATTCGTATATCGTCAGCATCAATATATGCTATCGCGTGATATGGGATTCGATAAGGAGAATTTGCTTACGGTAGATGTGCCCTACGAATGTATCTCCAAATTCTCTATGAGTGGTGTAGAGCAGACACGCCGCAACGCATTTATTGATAAGCTAAAGGAAAATCCACAAATTAAGGATGTGGCTTTTGGTAGTGGCATAATGGTGAGTGATGCTAACCTCGATGGCAACTTCCAAACCGTATCCGATGATGGTTCACTTATAACCTTTACATCATACCCTGTATCGTATAACTTTTTGGAGGTTATGGGTATAGATATAGTCGATGGTCGTAACTTCTCGCCATCGGATGAGGCATCTGAAACTGGCGCACTGATTTTCAATAAGAATGCAAGCAAAAATTATGGCCTTACAACAGATATGAGCCTCTTTGGTCATATACATCAGCAAAAGACCGACATCGTGGGCATCTGTGATGATTTCGACTTTCTCTCCGCACAACACGGCGTTGCACCATTTGCCTTTGTTGTTTATGGTAAGCGTGTTTACAACTTCCCTTGCCACGCCTATATCCGTACCGTTGCAGGGGCAGATATTGCCGAGGTGAGAGAGTATATCTTCGATACTATTATGGAGATGGCTCCCAATGCCGACCCCGAGAAGATCAATGTAAAATTCTTCGACAACGAGTTGGAGTTGGTCTATCAGCGCGAGGATAAGCTCTCGACACTCGTTACCCTATTCTCATTCCTCTCGATTGTGATTTCGATTATCGGAGTATTTGGTTTGGTACTCTTCGAGACGCAGTATCGCCGCCGCGAGATAGGTATTCGCCGCGTACACGGTGCATCGGTTGGCGAGATACTCAGCCTCTTCAACCGCAAGTACCTCTACATTGTGGCTATCTGCTCGGCAGTGGCAATACCGCTCAGCTACTACATCATAGACCAATGGATACAGCAGTATGTCTATCGTACACCGATGTCGTGGTGGGTATATGCTTTGGCGGTGGGAGTTATCCTGCTAATCACCATCGTTACCGTTTCGCTCCGTTCGTGGTCAGCAGCGAATGAAAACCCGACTGAGTCGATAATGAAATAGTGAATTTAGGGAAATTAGAGAATTTAGGAAACTTAGCGAAAATCACTAATCTCACTAAGCTCCTTAAATTCACTAAACTCCCTACAAACCAGAAAAACAATTTACAAACAAAATAAAAAATTTACAGCTATGTTAAAAGTAGAAAATTTACAGAAGAGTTTTTTCACCGAGGAGATTGAGACCATTGCTCTTAACGGTGTATCGTTTGAGGTTAAAGAGGGCGAATTTGTTGCCATTATGGGACCTTCGGGTTGCGGTAAATCAACGCTCCTCAACATCTTGGGATTGCTTGATAACCCAACAGGCGGCTCATATAGCCTGCTCGGTCAAGAGGTGGGCGGTCTGAAAGAGAAGGAGCGCACCGCATTCCGCAAGGGCAATATCGGCTTCGTATTCCAGTCGTTTAACCTTATCGACGAGTTGTCGGTGGCGGAGAATGTAGAGTTGCCGCTTATCTATATGGGCGTGAAGCCTTCGGAGCGTAAGGAGCGCGTAAAGAAGATGCTCGACCGTATGAACATCTCGCACCGTGCCGGCCACTTCCCACAGCAGCTCTCGGGTGGTCAGCAGCAGCGTGT
>JAGCLL010000114.1 GCA_017647025.1 Alistipes sp.
GGCTTCGCTCGATGGCGACTTCGGTAAGTTGATGGAGTTGGCTGGCAAGTATGCGAAGTTGAAGGTTCGCGCTAACGCTGATACTCCTCGTGATGCAGAGCAGGCATTTGCATTCGGTGCAGAGGGTATTGGTCTTTGCCGTACAGAGCATATGTTCTTCGAGGGCGATCGTATCAAGGCTATTCGTGAGATGATTTTGGCTGATGATGAGGCAGGTCGTCGTGTAGCGTTGGCAAAGTTGCTCCCTATGCAGCGTGGTGACTTCGAGGGCTTGTTCAAGGTTATGAAGGGCTATCCAGTGATTGTTCGTTTGCTCGATCCACCATTGCACGAGTTCGTTCCTCATACAGAGAAGGATCAGAAGGAGTTGGCAGAGGAGATGGGTATCTCATTCGAGAAGGTAGCAGCAAAGGTTGAGTCGTTGCACGAGGTTAACCCAATGCTCGGTCACCGTGGTTGCCGTCTTGGAAACACCTACCCAGAGATCACCGAGATGCAGGCACGCGCTATCATCGAGGCAGCAATGAATGTTAAGGCTATGGGTATTCCTGTGAAGGTTGAGATTATGGTTCCACTCGTAGGTAACCACAAGGAGTTGCGCTACCAGAAGAATGTAATCGACGAGACCGCAAACGCAGTATTCGCAGAGCGTAACGACAAGATCGACTACCTCGTAGGTACAATGATTGAGGTTCCACGCGCTGCTGTAACTGCTAACCAGATCGCTGAGGTTGCAGAGTTCTTCTCGTTCGGTACTAACGACCTTACTCAGATGACTCTCGGCTTCTCGCGTGACGATATTGCTAAGTTCTTGCCAGTATACCTCGACAAGAACATCATCAAGGCGGATCCATTTAAGGTTCTCGACCGCAATGGTGTAGGTCAGTTGGTTCGTGAGGCAGTTATGAAGGGCCGTTCGACTCGTCTTGACTTGAAGTGCGGTATCTGTGGTGAGCACGGAGGTGAGCCATCATCTGTTGAGTTCTGCCACTACGCAGGTTTGAACTATGTAAGTTGTTCGCCATTCCGTGTGCCTATCGCACGCTTGGCAGCGGCTCACGCAGCATTGAAGGAGAAGTAGAATTCCTACAACTCATAACACCAAGGGGTGTCGCAGTAGCGATGCCCCTTATTTTTGTGCCTGTGTGTCGTGTTGATTGTTGATTGTAGGTTGTTGACGCTCCTAAGTTGTAGTCATTCTTGGTGCATAGCAAAAAAAGAGGTTGCTCACGGGGAGCAACCTCAATGAAACTTTGTTATTTATGATTAGTTGAACGGCGTATAACCAGGGTTCTGCGCACCAATGTTAGAGTTGTTTGAGCCCTCTTTTTGTGGAATAGGCCATACGAACTTAGGGTTGTCAGCAGTAACCTCCATTTCGTAAATAGCCGCTCCACCCTTCAATTGGGTTAAATATGCAGTCTGACCATTACGCTTGAAGCCATCGCCCCAACGCTTCAAGTCAAACAAACGGCGGCCCTCACCGATAAACTCACGAACGCACTCCTTCTTGATATCAGCGAACAACTCATCGCCTGTCGAAGATACTGCTGCCAAACCACGAGCTGCACGCAATGCGTTGAGTGGAGTGAGAGCATCGCCACCCTCAGTGCGGTACTGAGCCTCTGCATCAATCAAATACATCTCTGCCACACGGAAAATTTTAGGCATATTTGCATAAGTTAATACATTAGGAGCAGTGAAGAGATCCTCATTACCGGTGAATTTCAATACAACTTTTGCCTGCTCTGCGGCATCAGCAGCAATAGCCTTGGTGCGATTAGGACCAAGATATGTGCCATAACGCCAGTCTGAAGAGTCGTACAAATCGCAAACCCACTGCTCTGGAACATACGCAGGATCGAAGATGTAAGTGCTCTCAGTCTCATCCCAAGTACCCCAAGTATAGTCGTATGTCAAATCACCTACCAATACCAAAGTCGACTTTGTAAGGTTAATTTGGAAGATTGTCTCAGTAGAAGAGTCGTGTTTCCACATATCGTCAACATCCTCTTTCGAGGTTGCAAGGGTGTACTTAGTGTAGAGCGACTTAGCATAAGTGCTTGCATTTGCGTAGTCGTGCATCTGCAAAGCAACCTGAGCCTTGAATGCTGTGATAGCATCTGCTGTAATTTTGCCTGAGTTTGCACTGCCCGCAGTCAAAACGAGTTTCTCTGCCTCAGCAATATCCTTAGTAATGCGCTCGTAAGTAGCAGCCAATGTGCCACGGTTGAGTTTAGCCAACGCATCATACTTTGTAGGACAAGGAACGCCGAGTTGAGTATCAGCCTTAGCAGGGTCGTAATCCTCGCAGAAGCGCAATGCCAACTGGTGGAGGAAATATGCACGGAAGAAGTACAACTCACCCTTCAAAACATTGAGGGCATCCTTATTCTCTGGTTCTGCTGCCAATGCATCATTAGCCTTGTCCAAAGTAAAGTTTACTGATGCAATGATAGAGTAGTACGAAATCCAGTTTGAGTAAACATCCTGGTCGTCATAGAATAACTGCCAACGAGAGAAGAAGCCACCACGGTTACCAGACTCAGAAGTCTCGTTAAACAAGTCTGTCTGATAATCAGGAATACGCAAATTCTCGTAAGACTGCATTGCTGCCATATCGTTGTAGATACCGGCTACGAGTCCATTTACATAAGATAACTTACCTGCATCAGGACCTGCGATATCTGTGTCTGGCGTAATGTTAAGGTCGCAAGAAGTCAAACCGATAACTACGCACAACGAAGCGAAAATATATTTTAGATTTTTCATATTCATCATATATAATTTGTTATACATTGAGTTTTCGGATTAGAACTTAAATTCACAACCAAATGTCCACTGACGAGTGTTTGGCATATAGTCAACATCCGCTGTAGTCTCGCCCGAAGCAACCTCAGGGTCAAGACCGTTGTACTTGGTAACAGTGAAGAGGTTACGAGCGCCAACATATACCTTGAAACCAGAAATCACCTTGTTGCCTTTGAGCAAGTGGCTTGGCAATGTGTACGAGAGTTGGATGTTCTTCAAACGCAAGAATGAAGCGTCCTCAATCAAGTGTGAGTCGAACTGAACTTCGTGCCACAAAGCAGGATACTCTGTAACATCACCTGGCTTCTTCCAGTAATCGAGAGCGTTTGTTACCTGTCCGTAACCAATAGCCATACCTGGGTTAGCCAAGAAGTAGAGGTTGTTGTTGAGAATATAGTTGCCTGAAACCCATGTGAAATCTGCGTTCAAACCGATACCCTTCCACGAAACATTGAATCCGAAACCTCCTGACCAAGGAGCCTGAATAGACTTGTTCAAATCTACTGCAACAGCCTCATCAAAGTTTTCTGTTACGCCACCATCAGCAGCAGTCCATTGTGGAGCACCATTCTTAGGGTTAACACCACGCCACTCTGGCATATACCACTCTCCAAAAGGCTTACCAACTACATAGTGCATTTCGCTGTTCATTGCAACATCTTTGAGGTCATCAGCCCACAACTTAGTCAACTGGTTCTTGTTGTAGTTGAAGTTTGCGTAAGCGCTAACATACCAATCCTTGTTCTGGAAGATGTTATAGTTGATATTAACATCAACACCAGAGTTGCGCATTGCGCCGATGTTTGCAATCTGGCTCGAAAAACCTGACGATGGAGCCAAAGGCATAGCCATCAACATATCGTTAGTTTGACGGCGGTACCAATCAACCTCAACCGAAAGTTTGCGCCACAACTGAATCTGAGCACCAATAGTCAAAGTCGACTGCTGCTCCCAAGCCAAACGAGGGTTTCCTGCATTGTCGAGATACCAAGCACCTGTACCCATATATGGATATTGGCTCGAAGCGATAGTCTCGTATTGGTCATAGTTGCCAATACCTGAGTTACCCTGTGTACCATACGAAGCCTTAACTGCCAAGTTCGAAATAGCGCTCACATCCTTCAACCACTCCTCCTTTTTGAGGTTCCACATAGCACCTGCTGCCCAGAAGATAGCACCACGATTCTCAATACCGAAGCGTGAACAAGCGTCGTAACGAACCGAAGCATCTACAAAGTACTTCTCAGAATAGTCATACTCTGCACGCAAGAATGCTGAGTTGTATGCGTATGTAGAGGTTGAGAACGAAGGCAATTTAGTAATCTCAGTACCCTTGCTCAAATAGAGAAGGTCTGCATTAGTAATACCTTTTGTACCTACACCAAATGAGTGACCGCTACCGTAGATGCTCTCGTGACCAACGATTGCGCTAACATTGTGCTTCTTTGCAAAAGTGTGACGATACTCTGCGGTGTTGGTTATCGTCCAACTGTAACTACGCTGGAAACTCTCATTTACAGTACCTGTTCCCTGTACACCTGTTGATGTTGGAGTGCTAGGACTGTCGATGTTTGTAGAACGAACATCGAATGCGTTAGCCGACAACTGAGAACGGAGAGTTACATCCTTGTAAGGTTTAACCTCAATATAAGTCGAACCGTTCAACTGCAAGCGATTTCTGTCGTACTTCATCCAGTTGTATGCGTGCTTAGGGTTAGCCTGCATATACTGATCCAAGAACATCAAATCATTGCCGTTCTCATCCTTGTTGTTCTGATAAGCAGGAATGAGCAACGATGCAAGAATTGGAGAACCAGTCCAAAGCGACTCGTTACCAGTGAGGTAAGCACCATAAGCATTTGAGTAGTCAGAGTAAGCCAAACCGATGTTCATACCCACCTTCAACCACTTCTTTGCCTGAGCGTCAACATTTGTACGGAATGTGTATCGGCTATTCTTCGATCCTGGGGTTACACCCTCCTGATCGAGGTATGATGCTGAAACGAAGTACGAAGTCTTCTGAGTTCCGCCCGATACGCTCAAATCTGCCTGATACATAGGAGCATTCTTCTTCAAAATCTCATCATACCAGTTTACATTTACAGACTCGTCTGCACCCAAGTAGAAATCTCTTACATACTGGCGGAATGCCTGAGAGATAGTGGCATCTCCAAACACAGCGCTTGCACCTGGACCAAAAACACTGTCCCAAGTTGCTGCTGGATAAACGGTTGGATCTCCGTAATCCCATTCGTTCATTGCTGCAAAAACATCTCCACCGTATGTAAGCAACTGCTGAGTATTCATACGCTTCATACGAGGCTGGATAGGGCTTGACATTGAGTACTGAGTACGCAATGTTACAACTGCTTTCTCCTGGCCACGAGAACCCTTCTTAGATGTTACATAGATAACACCATTAGCAGCACGAGAACCATAGATTGAAGTAGCCGAAGCGTCCTTCAATACAGAGATCGAAGCGATGTCGTTCTGGTTCATCTGCATCAATGTTCCAGTAGTGATAGGTGCACCGTCCAACAATACGAGAGGCTCATTGCCGGCTGCAATCGAACCCATACCGTGAAGACGGATAGTTGACTCTGCGCTCAACTCTCCCATACCGCTGAAAATCTGCAAGCCAGGAACCTGACCCTGCATTGCATCCATAACATTGTTAGTTGGACGCTCCTCAAACTTGTCAGACTTTACCTGATCTACTGAACCGATGATTGAGCCAACCTTACGACCTGAGCCGTAACCTACGACAACAACCTCGTCAATGTTCTCGGTGTCTTCACTAAGTGTTGCATTAACAACTGTCTTATTGTTAACTGCAATGCTTGTGTCGACATATCCGAGGAATGAGAATGTAAGCAAACCATTCGATGGAGCCGAAATGGTATACTTACCACTCGCATCAGTAATGGTACCAAGGTTGGTACCCTCTACTACTACGGTAGCACCAGCAACAGGCTTTCCGTCAGTGCTGGTAACTGTACCCGTAATCTGCTTGTTCTGTGCGAACAACGAGGTTGCCGCAAACAAAACAACTGCAATTGATAGTACAATTTTTTTAACCATAAGCATATAAATTATGTGAATAAATAAAAAATTTCAAAAACAAAGGTATATATATATATATATATGCAAATTTTTTCGCATAAAAAAATGCACGATTTGACAGTTTAATGCAAAATAATATAAATATACTTACAGATTGTAAGGTAAATATGAACAAAAGTTCCAGTTTGAAATGTAAAAATTTTAATAATTTGAGCGATTTGCCCCCAGAAATAGGTGGAAAGGGTGTGTCGCCCTGCAAAATCGAGGCGGTGCGAGGTTATAATATGATATGAGATGTTGGCGGTTTGGGCTGGCAGTTGCGAAATGGCAAATGATTTATACCCCTGTGAGGCCATTGTCAGGTGTGGCGTGCTGCCCCATATGTCGAGGTTGAGTGAAAAGTGGGTTTGAAAGTGTAATTACATATTTTTGCAACAATTTGATACTTTATGAAAAAATATGCAATTTTCGAATATAATAGATTGTTATTGTTGTTGAACGATGTTTTTTGTCGGCAGAACCGGCAGAAATGCACGATATGTGGCGGGAGAGGCGGAATAGTGGCGATTTCTATTATATATATAATATAGGTATAGCCCTCGGAGCCAAAAAACGCATCTTTTTTGCAGATTTTTTACCTTGACTCTTTTATTTTTCGCAAAACTATTCTATCTTTGCACCGATTTTCAGACTCAACCCAGTTGGCAATAGCCGTGAGAGAGATCGAAAATTAGTTCTTTGAAAAAAATGAGAAAAAATTGTGCTAAAATTTTGTGGTTTCATTTTTTTTCGCTTACTTTGCACCACGATTGGTGAGCATTAATGCCGATGTAGCTCAGTTGGCCAGAGCAGCTGATTTGTAATCAGCTGGTCGGGGGTTCGAATCCCTCCATCGGCTCTAAGATAACACCAATCTTTTTTTGGGAAGATACCAGAGTGGCCAAATGGGGCAGACTGTAAATCTGCTGGTTTTTACCTTCGGTGGTTCGAATCCATCTCTTCCCACCAAGTGGCGGAGCAAAGCGCAACGCAAATAAGGCACAATGCGGAAGTAGCTCAGTTGATAGAGCATTAGCCTTCCAAGCTAAGGGTCGCGAGTTTGAGCCTCGTCTTCCGCTCTCATTAAGACATTATGCAATGCACCTTTCTTATGAAGGGGCATTGCTTGTGTCTACATAAGGACCTTGAATTATTAGGAACAAAAGGTAAAACTTTTTAATAAACTATTAATAGATTTTAAAGCTATGGCAAAAGAAAAATTTGAGCGTTCGAAACCGCATGTGAACATCGGTACTATCGGACACGTAGACCACGGTAAGACTACTCTTACTGCTGCTATCACTACTGTACTTGCTAAGGCAGGTCTTTCTGAGTTGCGTTCTTTCGACTCTATCGATAACGCACCAGAGGAGAAGGAGCGTGGTATCACCATCAACACTGCTCACGTTGAGTACCAGACTGCAAATCGTCACTATGCTCACGTAGACTGCCCAGGACACGCCGACTATGTAAAGAACATGGTTACTGGTGCTGCTCAGATGGACGGTGCTATCCTCGTAGTTGCTGCTACTGACGGTCCTATGCCTCAGACTAACGAGCACGTTCTCCTCGCTAAGCAGGTAAACGTTCCTCGTATCGTTGTATTCTTGAACAAGTGTGATATGGTTGATGATCCAGAGATGCTCGACCTCGTTGAGATGGAGGTTCAGTCTCTCTTGGCGAAGTACGACTTCGATGAGAACTGCCCAATCATCCGTGGTTCTGCTCTCGGTGGTCTCAATGGCGAGCCACAGTGGGAGGAGAAGATTATGGAGTTGATGGCATCAGTTGATGAGTATGTTCCAGTTCCACAGCGTGAGAATGAGAAGCCATTCTTGATGCCAGTTGAGGACGTATTCTCAATCACTGGTCGTGGTACCGTAGTAACTGGTCGTATCGAGACAGGTATCATCCACGTAGGTGATCCAGTTGAGATCGTAGGTTTGGGCGAGAAGGCTCTCACTTCGACTTGTACAGGTGTTGAGATGTTCCGCAA
>JAGCLL010000115.1 GCA_017647025.1 Alistipes sp.
TGTGCGGTGTCCCTCCGAGTTAGGAATAACAACGGGCTCCGAGCCCTCCATAACGGCAACACACGAGTTTGTGGTTCCCAAGTCAATACCAATAATCTTTCCCATAGTTGTAAGTTTTTATTTGTTTGTTAAATTTTGTTCGGTTTTGTCCAATTTTGTTTACGCCTTTTAGCACAGCAAACCCCTTGCCAAAGCCGTTTTTCGTGAATTTTTGCAGATTTTCTGCCAAAAACGACATTTTCCGCCGAAAAAAGTATGACAAAATGGCACAAATGGCACCCAATGGCACTCAATGACAGTACCACTGCAAATGAAAATAAGAAGATAAATGCAACTATACCACCAAAAAATCAGAGATGATTGAGGGAATTTTGCGCCAAACAAAAAAGCGAGTCCGCAGCATACTTAGGCGTATGTGAGGAACTCGCTTATTGCAGATTGGTGCAAAATTCACCAATCAGAATGATTTTTACTTTATCTTGTGCTTTTTAAGGATTTTCATAATCGGCTTCTCAATCGCCTGCGCCCAACGGTGATAACCATACGAATATGGGTGAATACCATCTGCCGAAGTTACATGGTCGGTACCAGTCTGATCAGGAACATTTACGAAGTAGACACCCTTATACTCCTTAGCGATTTTTGGCAAGAGTTCCTCTACATACTCGATACGCTTCTGCTCCTTCTTCTCGACAGATGGGATGAAGTTGCGGCTCTCACGATAGATGGTATTGAGGAAGATGATTGGAATGTTTGGACACTCCTGACGCACAGCCTCGATAAATGGACGAATACGCTCGCTAATCTGCGTAATCGATGGGTTAGAGAATGCATCGCAAATAAGAGCGTCCGGCTTTGCCTTTGCGAACTCTGCACCAAGGTATGGTTGCAACTTACTATTGCCCGACATACCGAATGAGCAGAGGTGCAAACCTGTTGAGCGAGAGAGGAATGCAGGCCAAGTCAAACCTGCGCCTGAGGCACACGAGCCGTGGGTGAAACTCGAACCAAAGACTGCAATTTTATGACGGAATGGGTTTGGAATTTTCTCGATATTTGCACCCTCTTCGACACCAATCTCAACATCCAAAAGTTCTGCGTAGAGAGGAAGGTAGATAAGACACTCCTTCTCACCCTTTGCCATACCCTTAATCAAAGCCAAAGGCTTGTTCAACTTCTCGTAGTTATTCTTGTTAGGAGTGATGCGGTGTACCTTGCTTGCCGCCCAAGTCCACTCCCCCTCATCATTCTTGATAAAGAGGTTAAAACCAGTGGTCGAAGCCAATGTTGCATAAGGATTCCAGTTCGATGCTGGACCATACTTTGCATTCACATAGATAGTTCTCGAATCGGTCTTGAAGGCAATTGCCAAGCCCGAAGCCATTCGAAGCAAAACAGCCTCACCCTTACGCAATTCAGGGATGTTCTCCACCTCTACACGGTGATACGGATTTGTTGTTTCGCACAACTTACCCACCAATGTCAAATCGGTAGCATTTACATAATCAAGTTTAACCTCTTGCTTCTGTGCCGATACCGACACCGCCATTGCCAAGCATACAACAGCCAAAAAAATTCTCTTCATAATTGTAGTTTTTTTTATGTAATTCTTGTGTTTAGAGTTTTAATAATAGTCTATTTCAACATCTTCCATCCGACAGAGAACATCTACTTCTCGTAGAATGTATTACCTCCATCGTTAGTGTCATAACTTGTACCGCTCGAACCAGTATAGTAACTCTCGCCACACAAGCCTTTCTCCTCGGTAACCTCATCACCGTTTGATAACTTCCACTTTTTACGGCCACCAGAGCCTCCAGAGCCACCTCCAAGCAGTGCTCCGAAGAGTAATATAGCGAGATAGATTGTTATGACAACAGTCAAGATAGCCAGCGCCACAACCGAACCGACAAATCCTACCACCAAACCCGAAATTAAAATTCCGGTTATCATCAGCGATCTCAAAGTCGCTATTTTCGCCGTTTTAGCAGCAATAATGGATTCGATGATATTAAATCCGATTAGCATAATTGTCGATGCGATTATCGCTACAATCGACACCCTAAGGCTCCAATCAAACAAGCCGTTTAGGAATTTGCCACTGCCTAAAATTACGCCAAACAACACGCAACAAATCAAAGTTACGGTTGCTAAATATCTATTGGTGGCTATTTGATCGCCCCAAATTTTCTTGTCCAAACTATATAGTACGGAGAATAAATCCTTTTTCATAGCAATATCAATTAAAAGATGTTTTCGATAGCCTCTCTATAATGTGCAATTAGCATCAACAAAGCACTAACCAATACAGCAGCAATTAGCACGCCTGCAAAATACCTATTGAGAGGTGAATATGCCCCTTTGGGTACGATGCCCGAATCGTAATTTCCTGTAAATGCCGCACACTTCGCCAAGCGGAATTCGGCAATAAGCATAAGAATATAATATGCAACAATCCAAATCGACCAAACTAACATTGTCCCCGCCAGCAGCCAACGGAATAGGAATATAGATTGGGCCATAAATACGATAAGAACCACGATCCAACTCCTATCATTTTCATCAATTTCACTTCCTGAATTCAAAATCAACGAATAGGCATAGACCATAAAGATGGCGCGAATCATATAGAAAATAAGATTGATCTTGCCGATAATGTTCATTCGATCCATCTCCGAGAGGTCTGGCAATGAGGCGCAAACGACATTAGCAATCAGAGGCATAACAAGTTTTATCAAACAGCAGGCGATGATAATAATACTCGCCACTCTTACGGCCTTATTCGAGGCGACAGTACAGAGGAGCAACCACGAAGCCGCAAATACCAAACCTACTATCAATTCAGCAAAAGGGATCGCCATCAGATTAACACCTACTAATTGTAGGGGTGCCGCCACCAACCAAAACAAGTTGGTCGCAACAAGTAAACCCGCTGCAATGTTCTGTCGAACTCTCACAGATTTAGATAGAGGTAAAGTTTGTTCCATAATAGACATTTATTAAGTTCAGAAAAAGAAAAAACAGGGCTGCTCTACTACGAGCAACCCTTTACTTGCGAGAATAAGAATTATTTCTCCAACTCGTTCAAAATACGCATTGCAGCATCGAGAATAGTAGTATCATCGAGCGTTACAACGCCACCGTCCGGACCCTGCTCGAAGTGAACACCTACCGAACCCTTAGCGTCAAAATGCTTTCCGCCAAAATAGTTACGCACTGTCTCTACATCAAGACCTAACTCGTCTGCAATACGCTGTGAGCTGCCGCTTGGAAGTCTATCCTTGATACGGCGCAATTCGTTAAATGTGATAATCATAGAACTCAAATTTTAAGTGTTATTATCTTATTGTTAAACTTTCGCACTACTAAATTAAGTTATTTTTCTTAAACTGCAAAATTTTCAGCAAAAAATCTCGCATTTTTCAACGAAAATCTATCAATTCAAACCCTTTATAACGCTCTTTATCGAACTCCGGTACTGATTTAGGGGTGCGAACAGTCTTTACAACCTGCAATTCGGCAGCCCTCTCGCCCACGCCATATTTCACTCGGCTGATACTCTCGCCATCTACGCCTGTTATTATATATATGGTATCGCCCGAACGCTTTGGAGTGAGTCGTACGGCGGCCATTCCGCCCTCCTCATACTCCTCGATATTATATTCGGACTTAACACTCGAAAATCCACTCAATGGGTTTGTGAGTTCCTTTTCGTAGGCGTCTGCCCTATCCACGATTATCTCTTTGGTTGCTCTACGCACCTCGTATCGAATAGAGTCCTTTACATATACCTCCGTGCCTGCAATACTCATATAGGAACTATTTCCTGCGACAAGGATTTCGCCTCTCTCGTCTACTCCGCCCGCACGCAACACAAATGATATACCATAGCCTCCCAGAGCCGAGTAGTGGCGAGATATTCGCTCCAAGCGCAACTCCCCCCTCTCGTCAGCCCAAGACGACAAACTCACAAACAGAAACAACAGTAGAACTATCTTTTTCATCTACTCTCTACTCTACTCCCAAATCTTGCAGTAACTTATCCAACGACTCCATATCGTAAATTCTCACATCACGAGGCTTTGAGCCATTTGCTGGACCAATAATTCCCGCTTGCTCCAATTGGCGAGTGATACGACCTGCACGATTGAAGCCGACATTGTAGTAACTCTGTATTGAAGAGGTTGAGAAACGACCGCTTGCCACAGCATCACGAGCCACATCTGCAAACAACTCGTCAAAGCGCATTGGTGCGCCACTCTCACTGCCGAAATTAGCCTCCGAACTCGAAGCGCTTGCATCTTCATAGTCTGGCAAGAGATATGTGCCACTCGGATATGGGATAGGTTGCTCCGAGATGTGTTCAACAATATCTCGCACCTCTGGCGTATCGACAAAGGCACACTGAATACGGGTAAGTTCGCCACCATTCGAGAAGAGCATATCGCCACGACCAATCAACTGATTTGCACCCGGTTGGTCAATAATGGTACGAGAGTCAATCATCTGCATCACACGGAAGGCGATTCGTGCCGGGAAGTTGGCCTTGATACCTCCCGTGATAACCTTCACATCAGGTCGTTGTGTCGCAACGATGAGGTGGATACCGATAGCACGAGCCTTCTGCGCCAAGCGCATTACAGGCTGCTCAACCTCCTTCGCCGTCATAATCAGGTCGGCAAACTCGTCAATAACAACAACAATATATGGCATAATGTCATCTTCAACTTTACGCTGACGCACCATATCATTGTACTCCACGATATTTCTAACGCCCACCTTACCGCACTTCGCCAAGCGGTTTTCCATCTCTACGCAGAGCGAATTGAGGGTATATACAGCCTTTTTCGGATCCTTTACGATAGCCTCCTCCTCGGACTCCATCTTCGCCAAGAAGTGCTTCTCCAACTTCGCATAGAGCGAGAATTCAACCGTCTTTGGGTCAATCAGCACAAACTTCAACTGCGAAGGATCTTTGCGATAGAGCAACGATGCAATAATAGCATTCAATCCCACCGACTTACCCTGACCTGTCGCACCTGCAACGAGCAAGTGAGGCATCTTCGCCAAATCGAAGACATAGTTCTCATTCTGAATTGTGCGACCAATAACCACAGGCAACTCCGCCTTGAAGTTCTGGAAACGCTCCGACTGAATTGCCGAGCGCATCGAAACGGTCTCTTTGTTGCGGTTTGGAACCTCGATACCAATAGTACCTCTGCCTGGGATTGGAGCAATAATACGGATACCCAACGCCTTCAACGACTGTGCAATATCCTTCTCCAAGTTCTGCACACGGGAGATTTTCACTCCTGGTTCCTGCACTATCTCGTAGAGAGTTACAGTAGGGCCAATAGTAGCAGTCATAGAGATAATTGGCACTCCAAAGTTGCCCAAAGTCTCCTCAATTCGCTGTTTATTCTGCTCAATCTCGTCATTCGACACCTCTACGCCATTCTCATAACTATACAGATACTCCACCTTTGGGAAGTTGTAGTCAGGGGTGCTATCGGGATTGAATGGGCGATGCTTGTCAATCTCCTTTGCCGAGAGTTGCTCCTCGGTATGCTCATAGACCTCAACAACCTCGATATTCGATTTCGGCTCCGCCTCAATCTCGGTTTCAGTTGAGAGTGGAGAGTTGAGAGTTGAGGGATTTTCAACTTCATCATCAACGGTGGTTGTCTCTTCGACCTTCTCTTCTGGTTGCTCCTCTGATTTTTCCTCAGGTTGCTCCTCTACGACTTTACCGATAATACGCACCTTATCCGCTGCCTCTACGGCATCGTTTTCTGGACTCTTTGCCTCCTTACGCTCCTTGCGCTCTTGGCGTTTACGAGCGACATACGCAAGTAGCGAAGAGAGTGCATCTTTACTCTGCTCCACACCACTTTCAGTTGTGCGTTTCAGAAAATCGATAAAGTGAAGATTTATAATTACACAAGTCAAGATCCAGCACGCCAAAAGTACAAAGAATACACCCGTTCCACCTATCTTGGCTTTGAGCATATCCACAACTGCAATACCATATTCTCCGCCCAATCCGCTACCAAAGAAACCATCAGCACCTGTTATGGCAGCAAAAGAGAGCGAGCCACAGATTGTAACAAGTATAATCGATAGCGTTGTGCGCCACAACACTCGTGAACGCTCCAAGAGCAAAAAGCCACCAAAGAGCATACCGATAACAGGAATAAGCACACCGAAGAAGCCAAACGACTTACCCGTCAGGAGATTTGCAATCTCTGCGCCCCAGACTGAACACAAATTCTTTATCTCGGCATTTGCGTGCAATGGGTTATTCTCCAATGCACCAAGGTCATTGCGCCACACAAAGATATGCGACACAACCGCCACAGAGACAAACAACGAGAAAAACAGGAGAATCAATCCTCCCACCCAGCAGATAGTCTCCCAGGTAGAACGAGTTCCATCGCTCTCTCGCAACTCTTTTTTGCGTTTTGCCTCACGCTCACGGTGTTTCTGCTCTGCCCGTGAAATATCCTTTCCCTTTGCCATATATTATTATCGTTTTTATCTATTAAAAGCCTTATTAAACAACTTCTCCCGGTATGCCTCATCGGCAAATGTAAGGAATGTGTAGCGAGGTGTTGTTCCCTCATCAGACCTTATGCCATTCTCATCAAGCAGCGTAGCCACTCTGCGAGCCACAGCCTCCGAGGAGTCTATAATATCCACCTTTTCCCCTGCAACTCTCGCAATCACATCTCGCAGGAACGGATAGTGGGTACAACCCAGCACTATCTTATCGGCACCTCCCGCAACAAGTGGCTCGACTGCCTTGCGCACCAACGCTTCGGTTTCGGAAGTATGCTCCTCATTGCGCTCCACAACCTCGACAAAGCCTTCGCCTACGGCTTTCAAAATTTTCACCTCCGAGCCATACTTCTCCTCGTTACGGCGGAAGTGGTCGCCCTGCAATGAGCGCTCCGTAGCCAAGACACCTATAACACCCGTTTTGGTCGTTAGTGCCGCAGGTTTTACGGCTGGTTCAAGCCCCACAAATGGCACTGTCGGATACTTATCGCGCAGCCCCTTAATAGCCACCGCAGTAGCCGTATTACACGCCAGAACAATCAACTTGCAACCCTCCGATAACAACCTCTCAACAGCCTCCTCTGTGAATTGTCGCACCTCCTCCTCACTGCGTGAGCCGTACGGACAGCGCTTGCCATCGCCGAGATATATCAACGACTCATTTGGCAGAGCGTCATACAACGCTTGCCAAACGGAGAGTCCTCCCAAACCAGAGTCGAAGATACCTATCATATTTTAGTTGTTAGCCATTGGCCATTAGCCATTAGCCTTTCATTAAAAATTCAACAAGTTTATCCGTTATCTCGTGGTCATTTACTTGCGAGCAGTCGATTACTATATCTGCCTTCAAATATATCGGCTCTCGCTCGGCAATGCCCTCACGCATAACCTGCAACACCTCCTCATCGCTCAACCCTCGCAATTTCGGGCGTTTGTAGCGACCATGAGGGGACAAACGCATCAAAATCTGTTCTGGGGAGCGTCTCAGATAGACCGAAACTCCGTGTTCTGCTATCCACGCCTGATTATCACCCCACACTGGCAGACCTCCACCCGTAGAGATAATAGCGTTCTCATACTTTGCCGTCTGCTCCAACGCCTTTCGCTCGGCATTGCGAAAATACTCCTCACCGGCATAGGTTATGATGTCGGCAACCGTTGCGCCCTCAGCCTCCTCGACCATCTTGTCAGTGTCGAGGAACGGCAGTTCGGTACGCTTGGCAATCTTCCGCCCCAAGGTACTCTTTCCCGTACCCATATAACCCGTTAAGTATAATCGCATACGCTCTTATTGAGTTGAGAGTTGAGAGTTTTTATTTTTCAACTCCTAACTCCTAATTACTCTCTAAAATAGGTTCAACTGTTCGCTATTGCTTTCGTCAATATCATTGCGGACAATCTCGATTGGTGTGCCGCTATTATTCACTGGTTTCACAGCCTCGGCAACCTCTTCGATTGGCTCAACCATTGGCTCAGCATCGTCATCTATCGGCTCATCGTTACTCTCAGGCTCCTCTGGTTCAACGATTTCAGGCTCGATAAAGGTCAGCGTTGCCACATCGAAGGTTGTCAATCGCTTACCCTTCGCCTTGCACGACTTAACGCCCACAAACTCCTCGACATCAATCATATCGGCAGGGCGGTTTTCGTGTGCACCCTTGTAGGTTATCTGCAACTGTGCTCCCTTCGCTCCCGAAATGCACTCGAAACGAGCCGAGCCATCCTCGTCGAGGAAGTATTGCGCCTTGTCGGTCTGCTCCAACTGGAAGCGCTTCATATAGTAGTAGCCCTGCTCCTTATCAAAGTAGCAGACATTGTAGACCTTACCAGCCTCGTAGCGCTCAACACGCACGGTATCGTCAGGGAAGTGTTGCTGAGTGTCGAAACCTGTGATGTAAGCCAAATTCTTCGCTGTCCACACCACAATCTGGTCATTACCCTTGAACTCTCCGAGTAACTTGCCTCGACCATCACTATTGAGGCGACGAACATCATCGTCCCACCAGATATTCTGACCTGCCAAGGTCGAAACGCCCTTCTCCTTCAATACAATTTTGTGGATTGGGTAGCGTGAGAAGAGGTTACCCTGCGACTGGCGTCCCTTGATTGCCAACTCCGAGAAGTCCAAATCCACAATCATCTTCTTCAAGCGTGGGCGTGGGCGGAAGTAGACCTTCAACACCTCTGCCTCGCCATTCGGATTGACCGAAAGGTACAAGATATTGCTCTTTGGTGTTCCCTTGGTCAGACCGTACCACTTATCACGAGTGATGCCCTTGATAGCGCATCGCTTCATCATAATCGAGCCACCCTTACCGTCGTGATAGAGTACATTATATATGGTGCGCTCATCGTTGCGCTTAAATACTCCAATGTAGAGGATATTCTTATCGGCAAAGCCCTTATCCGCCACCTTCTTGATGATGTAGCGACCATCTTTCAGGATGATGATTACATCGTCGATATCCGAGCAGTCGCAAACAAACTCGGCATCCTTCATCGCCTTACCAATACCGAAGAAGCCCTCCTCACGGTCGACATAGAGTTTAGCGTTCGACACTACAACCTTTGTCGCCTCGATAGAGTCAAACTCACGGATTTCGGTCTGACGCTCCTTGCCCTTGCCATACTTCTCACGGATATGCTCGAAGTAGGCAATAGCATACTCGGTCAAGTGTGCCAAGTCGTGCTTCACCTGCTTTATATCCTTCTCAATCTGCTTAATCTCGTTGTCAGCCTTATCCGAGTCGAAGCGAGAGATACGGATGAACTTCAACTCGGTCAAACGCTGAACATCCTCGATTGTAACCTCTCGGCGAAGCAACGACTTGAATGGCTCCAAGCCCTTGTCTACTGCGGTGTATGCCTCCTCACGGGACTTACAGCCCTCGATAAGTTGGTAGAGTTTATTCTCGATGAAAATGCGCTCCAATGACGCTGCGTGCCAAGCCTCGTTATGCTCCGCCAAGGCAATCTCCAACTCCTGCTTCAAGAGGCCTTTGGTATGCTCTGCCGAGTGGCGCAAAATATCGCTTACGCCCATAAAGGCAGGTTTGTCGTCCTTGATGACGCAGGCATTTGGCGAAATCGAAACCTCGCACAAGGTGAAGGCGTAGAGTGCATCGATGGTCTTGTCGCACGACTCTCCTGCTGCCACCTGCACGATAATCTCCGCCTTGCGTGCTGTGTTGTCGTCCACACGGCGAATCTTAATCTTGCCCTTCTGGTTAGCCTTCAAGATTGAGTCCTTGATGCTCTCGGTAGTGGTTGAGAACGGAATCTCGGTGATTGCCAAGGTGTTCTTGTCCAACTTGGAAATCTTTGCACGCACCTTGACTGCACCGCCACGCAAACCGTCGTTATAGCGTGACACATCAATCATACCTCCCGTTGGGAAGTCAGGATAGAGTTGAAACTCCTCGCCACGGAGGTGAGCAATCGAAGCCGAAATCAACTCGTTGAAGTTGTGTGGCAAAATCTTCGATGCAAGACCTACGGCGATACCCTCGGCACCCTGCGCCAAGAGCAACGGGAACTTCATCGGCAAGGTTACAGGCTCCTCCTTACGACCATCGTACGCAAGCATCCACTCGGTAGTCTTCTTGTTGTAGACAACCTCCAAAGCGAACTTCGACAAGCGTGCCTCGATATAACGAGCTGCCGCAGCATCGTCGCCCGTGAGGATGTTACCCCAGTTACCCTGGCAGTCAATCAGCAACTCCTTCTGACCGAGTTGCACCAGCGCATCTTTGATTGAGGCATCACCGTGCGGGTGGTACTGCATAGTCTGTCCCACGAGGTTAGCTACCTTGTTCAACTTGCCATCGTCCACCACCTTCATAGCGTGGAGAATACGGCGTTGCACTGGCTTCAAACCGTCATCAATATGGGGCACTGCACGCTCCAAAATTACATACGAGGCGTAGTCCAAGAACCAATTCTTGTACATACCGGTCAATCGCTTGGTACTGGTCTCCGCCATCAGGGCGTCGTACTTACCAGGCTCCGATGCGACAATCTCCTCGTCGTTTACCAACTCTTCTTGTATATCTTTCTCTTCGTTCATAAATTCACTTCGTTCAAATTGAAAATTGAGAATTATTTTTCAACTACTCACTAATCACTACTCACTAATCTTATCTTCTTCGATGCGTAGGTTACCCACAATAAACTGCTGTCGGTCGTAGGTATTCTTGCCCATATAGAAGGTGAGCATATCCATAATTGGGTCATCTTTGGTCAGGCGCACCTTATCCAAGCGAATCTGCTCACCAATAAAGCCCTCGAACTCGTCAGGCGAGATCTCTCCCAAACCCTTAAATCGGGTAATCTCGGCTGTTGAGCCACACTTCTCAATCGCCGCAACTCGCTCCTCCTCCGAGTAGCAGTAGATAGTCTCCTTCTTGTTACGCACACGGAACAGAGGTGTCTGCATAATAAACAAGTGTCCACGCCTAATCAAATCGGGGAAGAACTGCAAAAAGAAGGTCAAGAGCAACAGACGGATGTGCATACCATCGACATCGGCATCGGTTGCGATAACCACCTTGTTGTAGCGGAGGTTATCCATATCCTCCTCGATGTTCAACGCCGCCTGCAAGTAGTTGAACTCATCGTTCTTGTAGACGATAGTCTTCTTCATTCCAAACGAGTTGAGTGGTTTACCACGCAAAGAGAATACCGCCTGTGTCTGCGGATTACGACTCTTGGTGATAGAGCCCGACGCCGAATTACCCTCCGTGAGGAATATCATTGTCTGCTCTGCCAACTCGTGCTTGTCGTTGCGGTGAATCTTGCAATCACGCAAGTTCTTATTGTTGACCAACGCCTTCTTTGCAGTCTCGCGAGCCTTCTTCTGCACGCCCGCAATCTCCTTGCGCTCCTTCTCGTTATCGACAATCTTGCGCTGGATAGCCTGAGCAACCTCTGGATTTTTATGGAGGTAGTTATCCAACTCGGTAGAGAGGAACTCGCCTACAAACTGACGAATTGTAGGTCCTCCGTTCCACATATCCTTCGAGCCGAGTTTAATCTTGGTCTGCGACTCGAACAACGGCTTCGACACCTTCAACGAGATAGCAGCAATAATCGAAGAGCGAATATCCGAAGGGTCGTAGTCCTTGCGATAAAACTCCTTCAAGGTCTTAACCACAGCCTCACGGAATGCCGCCTGATGGGTACCACCCTGCGAGGTGTACTGACCATTTACAAACGAGTAGTAGGTCTCGCCATAGCCATTTCCGTGCGTGATTACAACCTCTATATCCTCGCCCGACAAGTGTATTGGGGCATAGCAAGGCTCCTCACCGAGATTATCATTCACAAGGTCGAGCAGACCATTCTTCGACACATACTGCGTACCGTTGAGGGTTATAATCAAGCCCTTATTGAGGTAGGTGTAGTTGCGCAAGAGTTGCTCCACGAACTCCAAGTTGTAGTTATACTTGCCGAATACCTCCTCGTCTACACGGAACTGAATGAAGGTGCCGTTCTTCTCCTTCACGCCACTCTCCCACTTCTCGTCAGTCTGAATACCCTTCTCGAACATCACCGAGTGAGCCTCGCCATCACGCACCGAGCGTGCCATAAACTCACTCGAAAGGTAGTTCACAGCCTTCACGCCGACACCATTCAAACCTACTGTCTTCTTGCCATCCTCCTCGTAGTTGCTACCAGTGTTCATCACCGACACCGCAGCAGCCAACGCTCCGAGTGGAATACCACGACCATAGTCACGCACCGACACCACATTATCCTCGATGGTCAGGTCTACACGACTACCAAAACCATTCATAAACTCGTCAATCGAGTTATCTGTAACCTCCTTAATCAGCACATAGATACCGTCATCCGACATCGTACCATCGCCGAGTTTTCCGATATACATACCGGGACGCAAGCGGACATGCTCACGAGGTGTGAGCGTCTTTATCGAGTCCTCATCGTATGTAACCGGTGTTTTAAGTAAATCTGCCATATATATCCTTTGGATAAATTGAGAATTGAGAATTGAGAATTATTTTTTCAACTCCTAACTCCTAATTTTTAATTCTTTCTAATTTCTGCCAACGCCTCCACCATCATATCGTGTACCTCGTTTGCAAGTTCACTTGTGTCAGTCGCAGCAACCTTCTCTGCCGAGATTGGCGGCAGCACCTTTACGGTCAACACATTTCGCCAGTTAAACCAGATGCTCTTTGGCTTGAAAATTTTGGTCGTACCATCCATCACAACAGGCAAAATCTCTACACCTGCCTCCTTTGCAAGAGCAAATGCTCCGCCCTTGAAGCGCTGAATCTCACCCGTTTTTGAGCGAGTACCCTCAGGGAATATGGCAATAGATGCTCCACGAGAAATCCACATCTTACCATCGTTGATAACCTTGCGCATAGATTCGGCTGCACGACCTCTCTGAATCGGAATATCGCCGTGCGCAATCAACATAGGACCGATGTATGGCATACGAAACACCTCCTGCTTCGACACCCAACGGAAGTTGAGCGGAAGGAAGTAGAGCGAGATGATGTCGGCCATACTCTGGTGATTGATAGTGATAACATAAGACTTACTCCTGTCGATGTTCTCCAAGCCAATAATACGCTGTTTCCAGGTAAAAGGGGCTTTCCAAAACATCATACAAATCATCTTCGAACACCAATGTACCGCCTTGCGTGCCTTGTCGAATGGATAACATACTGCAAGCACAATCCACGATACAATAAACCAGAAGGTCAGTTCAATAAGTGTGTAAATTGCAAAAAGAAGTGTTAACATAAATCTATTATTTTTTCAGTTTTCTTCTCGTTTGAGTTGGCAATAAGAGGCGACCTATACTCCCAAAAAATCGCTTTTCCACCAATATCTGCAAAAATACACTTTTTATTTATTTTAGGAAATAAATCGCAAAAATAGTTATTAACAATTTGTGGAGCAACAAAGAACTATTCGAGCACTCTTCTCAAAAAACGACAAAACAATTTTAATTTTAAATTAAAAGTCGTATATTTGTGGCAATTTAGAGTGAGTATGAAGATTAAAGCAGAATATAAAGTTCGCTCGATGGCGGGCGAAAATGTGGTAATTATGCAGGGAACTGTGGGCTGTGATATGACTCGCATCATATCCCTGAACAACACCTCGTTATTATTGTGGAACGCATTGCAAGGCAAGGAGTTCGAGGTGGCAGATGTAGCAAACATCCTCGTTGAGACATACGAGATTGACACCGAGATTGCCGAGCGTGATGCCACAGCGTGGGTGAAGAAATTGCACGAGTGCAACCTAATTAGTGAGTAGTGAGTAGTGATGAAGAGGGCAATGAAAATAGTAGCAATGTTGGCTGTGTACCTTGTGTGGGTATGTAGCAACTCTGTTATTGCGCTATCGTGCCACGCAAACCAGTCACAACACATTCACTGCTGTTCAAAGTCGTGCGACTGCCACCACGAAGGTTGCGAGAAGATACACTTCGAGTCACCTCACGGTTGCAACCACGACCACTCCAACAAAATTGCTCTCTACGACACAATCAAAGAGAATACAAACAATATCGAGCCAAAGGTAATCAACATTACGGCTCAAATCGAAGATAATATCGCAATTGAAGATGTGGTTTCGATGCGCTTTCACCAACACTACCAGCGCAAGATTCCACTACCCGCCTCCCCCACCTCGACAAGGTGCGGTTTGCGAGCCCCTCCCGTTGTTGCATAATTACTTTAAGTGGACTAACCTACAATGTTAGTCATCAATGTATTATGTGAATTAAGCAACGAATGGTAAAGATGAAAAAAATCATATTTTTATTTATAAGCATAGTGTTCGGTACGACTCTCGTATCGGCACAAAACATCGTGGGCAAAGTGGTCGATGCGCAAGGCAAACCACTGGCTGGTGCGTCGGTCTATTGGGCAGACACATCGGTGGGAGCAGCAACCGACTTGGAGGGTAATTTCTCGCTCTACCGAGTAAAGGGTAACAACGCTCTTGTAGCCTCTTTCCTTGGCTACACAAACGACACCTTGCGTGTGGAGTCAAAGGTGCGAGAAGTAAAATTCAAACTCAATGAAGGTGTTGCAGTAGATGCCGTAGTTGTGGAGGGAGGACTCGGCAACTATATTCGCCAAGACGGCTTGCTCAAAAGCGAAAATATCTCCTTTGCAGGGTTGTGCAAAATGGCTTGTTGCTCGTTGGCAGAGAGTTTCGAAAACTCCGCTTCGGTAACCGTAGGATTTAGCGATGCTATTTCGGGTGCACGCCAAATCAAGATGCTTGGCTTGGCAGGAACATATACCCAAATACTCGACGAAAACCGCACCATAATGCGTGGATTGTCAGCCCCTTACGGTTTATCCTACACACCGGGTATGTGGCTCTCGTCAATTCAGGTTTCGAAGGGCATCTCATCAGTAACGGGAGGACACGAGGCTATTACCGGACAGATTAACCTCGAACATCGCAAACCGACTGACGAGGAGCGAATGTTCCTCAATATCTATCTCGACACCCACCTCAAACCAGAGGTAAACCTCTCGACAGCGCAACCCGTAACCAAGGATAAGCGACTCTCGACAATAGTTTTGGCGCACGCCTCTATGGACACAATGGAGCACGATGCAAACAAAGATGGTTTTCGAGATATGCCAATGATGCGCCAGTTCAATATCGCCAACCGTTGGCTCTACCAAGGCGATGGCGGTTTGCAGGTGCGCTGGGGTGCTAAATATCTGAACGACTATCGCTTGGGTGGTCAAATTGGATACAAACCCGAAATGCGTAAAGGTGAGAATTGGCAAGACAAGTGGCACGAGAAGAACATCTACGGCTCGGAGGTAAAAAATCAGGAGGCAAACGCCTATTTCAAGTTAGGCAAGCCCGTAGGTGAGGCGGTCTACGACAAGGAGAACAATGAGGAGTTACGCTCGAATGTTGCTTTCGTAGTGGACTACGACTTCTTCGACGAAAACGCCTATTTTGGAGCAGATAAATCATACCTCGGACGCCAGCATATGACCACCGCAAATGCGATGTATGCCCACTACTTTTCGGCTCGTTCATCGCTCATCAGCGGAGTTAGTGCGTCATCACGCTGGGTGAAGGAGGATTTGCTCGATTGGACACGCACAAGCGGTTACGAAAATTTACACTTGCCTCATCGCAACGAGAGCGAGGTGGGAGCATACGCCGAATATACCTATAATATAAAGGATAAGTTGTCGGTTGTAGCAGGTATTCGCTACGACTACGCCTTCTACTTCCGCAAGCATCTCATAACCCCTCGTGCCCACATCAAGTGGAACATCACCCCAACCACCGTATTGCGTGGCTCGGCAGGTCTTGGACACCGCCCTACCGATATAGTAACGGACAATATCGGTATTATGGCGACAGGTCGCATCATAAATGTTGATTACTCGGCTCTCGACCGTATGGAGCACGCCCTGACGGCTGGTGGCTCATTGTCGCAAAGCATCTCAACCTTTGCGCCCAACGATATGACCATTAGCGTAGACTACTTCTATACGCAGATTTTCAACACCGTAGTGGTTGACCAGGAGGGCTCGCCTTGGACTATCGACATCTACAACAACAATGGTCGCTCGCGCACCCACACTGCGCAGATCGACATCACCTGGACACCAATCAAGCGTTTCGACATCTTTGCGACATTCCGCTATACGGACTCACGCTACACAATCAACAACCACGGCACTCCGACAATGGTCGAGCGACCACTCGTAAGCCGTTACAAGGCATTGATAAACTTGCAGTACGCAACCAATATGCGCAAGTGGACATTCGACTTCACAGCACAGTTGAATGGCCCTGCACGCATACCTACGCAGACGGGCGATTTGAAAGACTCTTCTCTCTCGCCAATCTACCCAATGCTCTTTGCGCAGGTATCTCGCCGCATCAAGAAGTGGGAGATATACGCAGGTTGCGAGAATATACTAAACTACAAGCAGAAGAGTCCTATTATCTCGGCTGATGCGCCATATTCAACAGAGTTTAACTCCTCGCTCATCTGGGGACCATTGATGGGAGCAAAGGCGTACATCGGAGTACGATTTAACCTCTATTAAACGATAAACTAAAACAGATAGAACTATGAAGAAGATTATTGCATTGTTTGCCATTTTGGCAATGGTAGCAGGTGTAGCGACAGCTGCGCCAAAGGCTGAGAAGAAGATTGCAACCGTGGTGTTCACAACCGACTTGGATTGCCACCACTGCGCACAGAAGGTGCTCAACACTATCCCCTATGAGAAGGGTATCAAAGATGTTCAGGTCGATGTTCCGACCAAGACCGTAACGGTGAAGTTCGACGAGGCAAAGAACTCGGTAGAGTTGCTGACCAAAGCATTCGAGAGCATCAAGGTTAAGGTTGTAAAGACAAAAAAGGTTGAGTAATTCAACCTTTTTTTTTGTTGGAAGAGGAGAAGATAGGAGAAGATAGGATTTGATAGGAGCGCACCTACGGTGCTTAATAGGATTTAATAGGAAAGGGTATCTAATCCCATCTAATCCCATCTAATCCCATCTAATCCCATCTAATCCCATCTAATCCCATCTAATCCCATCTAATCCCATCTCCCCACCACCGACTCGAACGGCGGCAGAAGCCGAGAGCAGAGCAA
>JAGCLL010000116.1 GCA_017647025.1 Alistipes sp.
ATGGCTTTCGTACACTCTACCTTCAACAATGTCATCATTACCATCACTAACGAGGTTGGTGAGGTTATCAGCTGGTCGTCGGCCGGTAAGATGGGCTTCCGTGGTTCGAAGAAGAACACTCCTTATGCAGCACAGACTGCAGCAGCAGACTGCGCAAAGGTTGCCTTTGATATGGGATTGCGTAAGGTTAAGGTTTATGTGAAGGGTCCTGGTCAGGGTCGTGAGAGTGCAGTTCGTACAATTCACGGTGCAGGCATCGAGGTTACCGAGATTATCGATGTAACTCCATTGCCACACAATGGTTGCCGTGCTCCAAACCGTCGTCGTGTATAATGCCGATGGCGTAAGAAGAATCACTGAAAAACTTAATCAAACAAAAAAAGTAAAGAACAATGGGAAAGTATATAGGACCAAAAACTCGAATCGCCCGCCGCTTTGGTGAGGCAATTTATGGTGCTGACAAGTCTCTCGACAAGCGCAATGTACCACCAGGACAGCACGGTCTTGCACGCAAGCGTAAGAAGGTATCTGAGTATGGTGTGCAGTTGAGCGAGAAGCAGAAGGCAAAGTACACCTACGGTTTGTTGGAGAAGCAGTTTGCTCGTACATACGAGGCTGCTGCTCGTATGGGTGGTATTACCGGTGAGAACTTGTTGAAGTTGTTGGAGTGCCGTTTGGACAATGTAGTATACCGTCTTGGTATTGCTCCAACTCGTGCCGCTGCTCGTCAGTTGGTATCGCACCGTCACATCTGTGTTAATGGTAATGTTGTTAACATTCCATCGTATTCGTTGCGTGTAGGTGATGTAGTATCTGTGCGTGAGAAGTCGAAGACTTTGGAGGTTATCACTGAGTCGTTGCTCGGCACAAACCACAGTCGCTATGCTTGGTTGGAGTGGGATGGCGCTTCGATGAGCGGAAAGTTCTTGGCTCGTCCAGAGCGTGAGGAGATTCCAGAGAACATCAAGGAGCAGTTGATCGTCGAGTTGTACTCTAAATAGTAACTAATTAACACACAATAAATTATGGCAATTTTAGCATTTCAAAGACCGGAGAAGGTAATCGTAGTAGAGTCAACCGCATCGTTCGGAAAATTTGAGTTCCGTCCGTTGGAGCCAGGCTATGCGATGACCATCGGTAATGCTTTGCGCCGTGTATTGCTCTCTTCATTGGAGGGTTATGCAATCACAACCGTTAAGGTTGACGGCGTTGACCACGAGTTTGCCGCTATTCCAGGCGTAATGGAGGATATGCTCAACATTATGTTGAACTTGAAGCAGATCCGTTTCATTCGCACTGTCGAGAATCAGGACTTCGAGAAGGCTACAATCAATGTGGCTGGTGTAACCGAGTTGACAGCAGGTTATATCTCGAACTTCTTGACCTCGTTCAAGGTTCTCAATCCGGAGTTGGTTATCTGCCACCTCGCACCAGGCACAAAGATGCAACTTACCATCACTATTGGTAAGGGTCGTGGTTATGTACCAGCCGAGGAGAACGCTCCTGCAAATGCAGAGTTCGGATTGTTGCCAATCGACTCAATTCACACTCCAATCGTGAATGTGAAGTACTCTCGTGAGGACTATCGTGTAGAGCAGCGCACCGACTATGAGAAGTTGAACCTTGAGATTACAACTGATGGCTCTATCAAGCCAAAGGAGGCTTTGAAGGAGGCAGCGAAGATTCTTATCCAGCACTTTATGCTCTTCTCTGACGAGAAGATGACCATCAACCTCGACGAGGTCTCTTCGGAGGCTGAGTTGAACGAGCCAGAGTTGCATATGCGACAATTGCTCAAAACCAAGTTGGTGGACAAGGATTTGAGTGTTCGTGCGCTCAACTGCCTCAAAGCAGCAGATGTAGAGACTATCGGTGATTTGGTAACTCTCAACCGTAACGACCTTCTCAAATTCCGTAACTTCGGTAAGAAGTCGCTCACAGAGCTCGACGCTTTGTTGGCATCGCTCGACTTGAAGTTTGGAATGGATGTTTCAATGTACAAACTTGATAAAGAATAATTATGAGACACAATAAGAATTTCAACCATCTTGGCCGCCAGGCGGGACACCGTAAGGCGATGTTGTCGAATATGGCATCGTCGTTGATTCTCCACAAGCGCATCGAGACCACAGTGGCAAAGGCAAAGGCTGTTCGTCAGTTCATCGAGCCACTCGTAACTCGTTCGAAGGAGGATACAACACACTCACGCCGTATCGTATTCTCGTACCTCAAACAGAAGGAGGCCGTAACAGAGTTGTTCCGTACAATCGCTCCAAAGATTGCAGAGCGTCCAGGCGGTTACACTCGTATTTTGAAGACTGGTTTCCGTCTTGGTGACGGTGCTGATATGTGTATCATCGAGTTCGTTGATTTCAACGAGGCATACACACTCGGCGTAACTCCTGCAGCTGCACCAGCAGCAGAGGCAAAGCCAAAGACTCGCCGTTCGCGTGCGAAGAAGGCTACCGACGCAGTAGAGGACGCAACCGTAGTAAAGGCTCCAAAGGCAAAGGCTCCAAAGGCTGCTGCAACTAAGGCTAC
>JAGCLL010000117.1 GCA_017647025.1 Alistipes sp.
AGGTATGCAAGGTGCAGATGGTCTGGCAACGCCTCCTCCCAGGAGGTGATTTTCTCTGCCAAAATAGACTCGGCAATGCCGAAGGTAATCATTGTGCGGTGGACAATCTCTCGCAACTCAAACTTCTCGCAGAGTCGTGGCATAACATCCTCGTCAATAAGGTGTTGCATCTCGAAAGGAACACCTGGTAGAGATATTACAACTCGCCCGTTACGCTCAAACCACATACCTGGCGCAGTGCCGTGTGCATTGTGCAGAACGGTGCAACACTCTGGCACCATTGCCTGACCTCGGTTGAGTTCGTTGAAGGCGATATTTCGTGCCTCCAACAAGGTGCGAATATGCTCTGCTTCCACCTCGTCATAGCGCAATACCGAACCAAAGTAGTCGCACAAAGTATGCTTTGTAATATCATCTTTTGTCGGGCCCAATCCTCCTGTTATGATTACAATTTCGCTCTGCGAAAGCGCACGGTCAAGAGTTTCGACTATTTGGTTGCGGTTGTCGCCTATCGATGTGCGCTCGGCAACGACGATGCCGTGTGCATTCAATGCGCGAGATATGTAGCGAGAGTTGGTGTCGAGAATTTGGCCAATCAAAATCTCGTCACCGATAGTTATAATTGTCGCTTTCATTGTCTATTGATTGTTGGTTTGTGGGGTGGAGTCGGTAACCTGCTCCTCTGCTACCTCTTTTGGGGCGAGAAGGGATTTGCATAGGTCGCCAGCAAAGCCTGCTCCATTGTAGACAAATCCGGTGTAGACCTGCACGAGCGTAGCCCCCGCCTCCATCATTCGTTTAACATCCTCACCTGTCATCAAACCGCCCACTCCGATGATAGGGTATGTGCCGTTGCAGCGCTCGTATACTCGGCGCACAACCTCGATAGCACGCTCGGTGAGAGGTGAGCCGCTGACTGCTCCTGCTCCATTTTTACGCAACACCTCTTGTGGTGTTGTGAGCCCCTTGGGGTGAGTTGTGGCGTTGGTGGCGATAATGCCATCAAGTGGGGTGTCGACCATAATGTCGGTCATCAAATCTATCTCCTCGTTTGTTAAATCGGGCGATATTTTGAGGAGTATCGGGCGATACTGATTTTGTCCTCGGCGGAAGTCGAAGAGAGGTTCGAGTATATTCATAATACTCTCACGAGTGCGAGGTACATACTGCTTGTGAGTTGTGTTGTAACTAACATTCACAGCGAAGTAGTCGATGTACTGGTAGAGGTTGCGGAATACACGCAGATAGTCCATCGGAGCCTCCTCTGGTGGAGTTACGGAGTTTTTGCCAATGTTGCAACCGAGAACGATGCCTTTGTGCTCCTTGCGCACATTTTTAAGTACCTCCTCAAAACCCTTCGATGCAAGACCGATGCGGTTGAGTATGGCGCAGTCGTCGGGTAGGGCGAAGATTCGAGGCTTGGGATTTCCCTGTTGTGGGCGAGGTGTTACCGTTCCAATCTCTATGAAACCAAAACCAAGTGCTGAGAGTGGCTGGTATACTTCGCCATTGCGGTCGTAGCCCGCAGCCAAACCGATTGGGTTGCGAAAGTGAATGCCGAAAACCTCACGCTCCAATGCCTTATCTTCGGTGGCGTAAATTTTGCGTAAGAACCACTTCGCCAACGGTATTCTGTCGGCAATACGGAGCATCATAATCGAGAAAGAGTGTGCTCGCTCTGCTCCAAAAATAGATGATATGAGTCGTAAAACTTTCGCCATAACGCCACAAAGATATAAAAAAATGCAGAATGCGGAGTGCAAAATGCAGAATTAAAAATTATATTTTAGTTCTCAACTCTCAACTTCTAAAAATACTCTTCCCGGTAGTGGTAGTTGTTGCGCAGATGCTCAAATTGCTCTGGGTTGCTGCGCAGTGCGTTACTCTCGGCGGCAAGGTTGCAATGTTGCTCGATTGTGGCGCACATCTCCTCCCACGAAATCATCTTCGGTGTAACGACCTCCACCTCTGCTGGTTGCCAAGCGGTTAAGGGCAATGAAAAGTGGCGAGCCAACGCCTGTACTGCCATAGCCGAGGCGTTTGCTTTGCCTTGTGCCGAGTAACCTGCAATGTGGGGTGTGGCAATGAGCGATTTTGCGAGATATTCACAGTCGATATTGGGCTCGTTCTCCCAAACATCGGTTATGTAGGTCAAATCGTTGCGCCTTGTTGCAGAGGTCGCTACGCACTCACCTCTGGATGCGTTTATAAGGGTTGCGCCTGAACGCAACAGGGTGTTGTTATCATCGTTTATAAGGTGATGTGTAAGGCTGTTCAGCGGGGTGTGAAGTGTTACAATATCGGCACTTCGCAAAACCTCTTCGAGCGATACAAATCCAAGGTGCTCCCTCTCCTCTCGTGGTGGATCGGAGCAGATAGTACGAAATCCCCACGCCTCGGCATACTCCTTCACCAATTTGCCAACATTGCCTACGCCGACAATGCCCAGAGTGCGCTCATGGGGGTGGAAATTCTCCCTTTGAGCGAGCATTGCCAACGCCGCTGATACCCACTGTAAAACACCTCGTGCATTGCAACCAGCCGAGGTTGAAACGGTTATGTTGTGCGCTTGGCAGTAGTCGAGGTCGATATGGTCAAAGCCTATTGTCGCCGTTGCGATAAATTGCACATTTGAACCTTCGAGCAACTCCCTGTTGCAACGAGTACGAGTGCGAATGATAAGGGCATCGGCATCTCTAACCACTTCGGGAGTAAAGCGGTTACCGTCAATATATTCCACTTCGGCAAAGGGCTCTAATACCCCCTGCAAAAACGGAATTGCTCTATCTACAACTACTTTCATACTGCTCTAAAAGGGATTATCCTTGCAAATTCAGCACAAATATAGTCGGTTTGAGGTAAGGTTGTATGATTTTTAACAATAATTTTATAATTTTGTGGCTTGAATCTTTAATCGAAACAGAATAAGATGATGAGATATTTGAACTGTATAGTGGTTGTTGCCATCTTTGGCACGATACTATTTTCGTCGTGTGGCAGTCGAGGCTCAAAGTCGGGCTCGCAGACTGACACCCTCTCCTATGTGGTAGGATTGAATGTAGGGCACACTCTTATGGAGATGGACCCAAATCTCGATGTCGAGGCGGTATGCGCTGCCATTCGCGATACCTACAACGGCACGCCAATGATGACTATGGAGGAGGCTCGTGATTACTACCTCGCCGAGAAGACCTACTTCGTACACGAGAAAGCAAAGGCTTATCAGGAGCGTTACCTCGCCGATTTGAGCAAGCGTGACCGCAAGTATACACGCACTCGTAGTGGTGTAACCTACAAGATTGATAAACTTGGCGACCAGAGTCATCAAGGCTCGATGTCAACACGAGATACCATAAAAATCGCCTATAAATTGACCGACGAGCAGGGTAATGTATTGGTCGAGGCCGATACACTGCGTGATTCGTATCGCAACTTTGTCAAGGGCTTGCAGGAGATTATCAAACTTGCGGGCGAAGGGGCTCACTTCAATGCTTGGTTGCCATCGAAGGTTGCCTACGATGTGGCTGGAAATAAAGAGTTAGGCATCGCTCCAAATACACTGCTTAACTACGATGTTGAGGTAATAGATATAAAATATAGTAGATAATTATTCGTTATTAATCAATAATTGCTATATTTGCGCAATTTTGCAAACACTAAAATAAAATTAGAGATATGAAAAAAGTATGTTTAAGCGTTGTAGCACTTGCGTGTGCTGCATTGGTTTGCTCTTGCGGAAGCAAGCAGACAATTGTCGAGGGTAACAAGGGTAAGTTGGACTCGTTGTCGTACTGCCTTGGCGCTAATGTTGGTGGTAGCATCAAGTATCAACTTGGCGATATTCCTTTCGATGTAGAGGTTGTTAAGGGTGCAATCAAGGACGGCTTGGTTAACAAGTCGAAGGTTTCGCACGACGATGCGATAGCAACACTCCGTGACTTCTTCACTACCACATTGCCAGAGCGTCGTGCTGCAAAGGTAGAGGCAGAGAAGAGCGATTCGACTGCTGTATTCCAGTTCTTCCTCAACGACGAGGAGTGCGAGAGCGTCTCTTACGCATTTGGTTCGGATATCGGTAACAATGTTCGTGAGAGCAACTTCCCTATCCAGTACTACTGGTTGATTAAGGGCTTTGGTGATGCTTGGGAGGATAGCACCGAGTTGTCTATCGAGCACATTATGGGCTACTTGCAGACCTACTTCACTGTAACTCGTCCAGCAGAGGCTGCTGAGCGTTCGGCAAAGTGGATTGAGAAGAAGGCAAAGAGTTTTGGTGCAAAGCAGACCGAGAGCGGTTTGGTTTACAAGGTCGTTAAGGCAGGTGATATGGAGAAGGCTGCAATGAGCGACGAGGATGTTGTAAAGGTACACTATGTAGGTAAGTTGCAGGATGGCACAGTATTCGATGCATCTCGCTTCGAGGATCGTTCGAAGGAGCAGCAGGAGATGATGCGTGCGCAGCGTCCTCAGATGTTCGACGAGAAGGGCAACCTCTTGGAGGAGAGCCAGCCTATCGAGTTCCCACTCAACCGTGTTATTAAGGGTTGGACCGAGGGTATGAAACTCATTGGCCCTGGCGGTAAAATTAAGTTGTATATCCCTGCGGAGTTGGCATATGGTCGTCGTGGTGCAGGTCGTGATATTGGTCCTAACGAGGCTTTGGAGTTCGAGGTTGAACTTCTCGAAGTAACTCCTGCTGCAATCGAGGTGGCACCTGCTGAGGCACCAGCAGAGACTCCGGCTCAGTAATTGAGAGTTGAGAGCAAAGAGTTGAGAGTGGAGAATTTTTCTCCACTCTTTTTTGTTGCCATAGTGAACTTTTTTATTTAAGAATAAAAAATCTCTTCTCTTTTTATTATATTTGCACTATGATACGCTTTTACGAAGATATTGATATTACCCCTCGCAACTCATTCCATGTGCGACAAGTGGCTAAACGCCTTGTCGAGTTTGATCGTGCCGAGGAACTTCCAGAACTCTTTGCCAAGTATGGCACATCGGATTGGTATGTGTTGAGTGGCGGAAATAATGTGCTTTTCACTGTGGATATAGAGCCGTTGCTCATAACTCCTTGCGATGACCGCATTGAGGTTGTAGCCTACGAGGGCGACAAGGTGCGTGTAAAGGTCGGCGCAGGAGTCGAGTGGGACGACTTGGTGTCTTGGGCTGTCGAGCGCGAACTGTGGGGTATCGAAAATCTCTCGCTTATCCCTGGCAAGGCGGGTGCTGCTCCGGTGCAGAATATAGGCGCATACGGTGTGGAGGTTAAGGATGTTATCCGCAATGTTGAGATGTACTTTGTGGAAGGTGGTAACTTTATTACCCTTGCAGCCGAGCACTGCGGTTTTGGTTATCGTGAGAGTGTGTTTAAGCACTCGTTGAAGGGGCGTGTGGTGATTACAGCGATTGAGATTGAATTGTCAAAGGTGGCAAATCCACGCCTTGGCTATGGCGATGTAGTGCGAGAGGTTGAGGCTCGTGGTGGTGCTACATTGGCAAATATACGAGATGCAATATGCTCGATTCGTCGCTCGAAGTTGCCGGATACTGCGGTGTTGGGTAATGCGGGCAGTTTCTTCAAAAACCCGATTGTAGAACAAGAGGTCGCAGAGCGATTGCGTGCGGAGTATCCCGATATGCCGTCATATCCAACACAGGAGGAGGGCAAGGTGAAACTTGCCGCAGGCTGGCTTATAGATAAATCTGGCTTAAAGGGCTATAAGGAGGGCAATGTCGGTGTTCACGAGCGCCAGGCGTTGGTCTTGGTAAATCTTGGTGGTGCTACGGGTGGCGAGGTTATTGCCTTTGCTCATAAGGTAGTAGCAAGAGTAAAGGAGAAGTTCGGAATAGAGATCTCCCCGGAAGTTAATGTGTTATAGAGTGACTAATGGCTAAATATATGCAGACAGAGGCACTATTAAAGGCTTTTGAGAAGTATGTCGAGAGGCACGAGTTGTTCTCGCACGAGGATAAAATCCTTTTGACCGTATCGGGTGGCGTCGATTCGATGGTTATGCTCTCAATTTTCGTGCGACTTGGCTATAATGTCGGAGTTGCACACTGCAACTTTGGACTACGAGGCGAGGAGAGCGATGCCGATACGGAGATGGTGGAGCGTGAGTGCGAGAAGTTGGGCATAGTGTGTCATTCGAAGCGCTTTGATACCAAGGGCGAGATGGCTCGTACGGGTGATTCGATGGAGATGACCGCACGCCGTCAGCGTTACGAGTGGTTCTACGAGTTGTGCCAGAGCGAGGGCTATACAGTGATTGCTGTTGCACATCACGCCAATGACTCTATCGAAACATTCTTCATAAACCTTCTGCGAGGTACAGGTCTGCGAGGTCTTACAGGTATAAATCGCCAATATGGTAAGGTTGTCAGACCTCTTCTATACGCTACCCGTAAGGATATTTTGGAGTATGCGGTACATAACAATATCCCATACCGAGAGGACTCTTCGAATCGCTCCACAAAGTATTTACGCAATAAAATCAGACTCGGCTTGTTGCCTATGTTGCAAGAGATAAATCCTCGATTTACACCGCTAATGCGAGGAAATCTCTACCGTTTGAGCGACGCACAACGATTTATCGATGTGGCAATAGACCGCATTCGTGAGGCAGCGGTGCATAGCGAGAACGGAGTCGATACAATCGAGGTGTCGGCTATCGATGCGATGTATCCTCGTGATTTTGTTATCTACGAATTATTGAGTTCTACCTATGGCTTTAAGGGCGATGTGGTGGAGGAGTTGAATAAGGCATTGAAGCGAGGTATTACCGACCGTCGCTTCTACTCTCGTGATTATGTGGCATACCTCGACCGAGGCAACATTATGGTTACCTCTATCGTGGAGGAGGATGACTGCGAGGTGGAGGTTGAGCGAGATGATATGCGCAGTTACTGCGGTAATTCGGTGCTATACTACGAGCATACCGACATAGATAATGTCAGCGAGTATCAATTGCCGAGTGATGTGGCGTTGATTGATGAGGCTAAATTGCAATATCCACTTCACCTGCGCCGTTGGCGTGAGGGGGATACCTTTATCCCATTCGGAATGGCAGGCAGAAAGAAGGTGGGCGACTATCTCACCGACCACAAGGTGCCTATTGTGGAGCGTAAACGACAATTTGTGCTGGTGTCGGGCGAGGATATTGTCTGGGTTGTAGGTCGTCGCACCGACGAACGATACAGAATAGGAGCCAACACCGAGAGCATCCTGAAAATTACGAAATATACGATTTAGTTATATGGCAGAGAAGGTTTCATTTGCTTCGTGCGAGGCGGAGTTCCGCCGTCTGATGGGCGACATTAAGGAGCGAAAGTTTGCTCCAATATACCTCTTGCAAGGCGAGGAGTTCTACTTTATCGACGCCTTGTGTGATGCCCTTGCCGATGGTATTATGGCGGAGGAGATGCGCTCATTCAACCAGATTGTGGTCTATGGCAATGACACCGATGGCGGTACGGTAGCGAGTTACTGTCGCCAGTTGCCAATGATGGGTGAGTACGAGGCTATTATTGTTAGGGAGGCGCAGCAACTCGATAAGATAGAGTTGTTGAACAGTTATTGCGCTTCGCCACAGCCTTCAACTATTCTCGTTTTGTGCCACAAGGGCAAGGCTATGGATCGCCGCACCCCTCTCTACAAGAGTATCAAGGCGAAGGGTGTGGTCTTCGACTCGGTGTCGCCACGAGATTATGAGGCGGAGAGGTGGATTTCGGGATTTGCTGCGACAAAGGGGTTGAAACTTGACTCGGCAAGTGGCAAAATTCTGGTAGCGCACTTGGGTGTTGATATATCGAAGATAAGCAACGAACTCGAAAAGATGATTGTATCGCTGCCAAAGGAGCGAACTACAATCACCCCAGAGGATATCGAAAACCATATCGGTATCTCTCGCCAATTCAATAACTATGAGTTGAGTAACGCCATCCTTGATCGCCAACTCGAAAAGGCGCTCTCTATTGCTCAATATATGGGCGAAAATTCAAAGGCTTATCCGCTATTGTTGACCGTAAAGGTGTTGTACGACTCGTTCCGACAACTCTTTACCTATAATTATATAAGTTGGGATTCGCGCCGTCGAGGTGTGGCAATGCCCGACCAGAGTGAACTCTGTCGTGCAATGCGCCTCACCAACCCCTACTTCTTGAAGGAGATTTCTCGTCGTGCGCCAATGTGGCCAAACTCCAAGGTGTTCCAAATTCTTGGTCTTTGTGCCGAGTACGATGCCAAGAGCAAGGGTATTGACGATGGAGGCGCTTCGAATGGAGAGTTGTTGCGTGAGTTTATCTTGAAAATTATGATGTAAGGGGTGGCCTATATCTACGAATATATCCGTACCAAAGGCTTCGTGCCGCTACACTTCGAGGAGCACTACACTCACCTCGAAGAGTTGGCTCGTCGTCTGCTTGCTACGCCGTTGGAGATTGACTGCCAAAGATTGAGAGAGAAGATTGCAGAGGCTTTGCGTGGCAATAACTACTCGGCTGATATGGCTCATTTAGTAAAGGTGTGTTATAGTGCGAGTGGCGAGGTTAAGATAGTTACGGGAGATATATTGTACGGGCAATTCTCGGTACGAGCCATACGCCCAACGATTGGAGTCGTGGAGCGAGTGGCAAAAGAGTCGTTATTGCTCGAAAATAGTTCGGTTAAGGATGCTATGATGGAGTTGCAGTATGCCAAAAATCAGCATCTCGACAATCCAAACGCCCTGACGATGTGGACTACCGAGCAGAACGAGGTGGTGGCTATTGATGGCGCATCGGTGGTTGTGGTATTCGATGATGAAATTCTGTTTTCAGAGTGCGGAAGGGGTGTGGAGTTTGAACTTCTGTATGGTGTCGCCACCAAGCAATATAGGCGTGTTACAAAGGCTCCGCTTATGTTGTCGGATTTGAAACGAGCAAAGGAGTTGTTGTTTGTAGATTGCAGAGGTATCACTGCTATTGATAGTTGGGACAACCACTACTATATGGATTTGACGGCGACATTGTTGGCTTCGCAGATTGCAAAGGGGGAGTAGTAATCTTTCTAAAAAATATATATTGACAAAGGGATTTTGACCTATTATATTTGCGTCAAAATCCCTTTTTATATGAAAAAATTTCTACTCATCTATGCGATGGGAGCGACATTGCTGCTCATCGCCTGCGTGGCTATTTTGCGCCATTCGCACAGCGAGGTACTTCGACTTCGCAACAACAATGAGGCTCTTGCCTCCGAAACAAAACTCTACAAAACTCGTTACGACGACTCTGCCGCTTCGGTTGTGGCGATGCAACTCCAACTCAAAGAGTACAAAGAGCAACACGCTCGTGATGCAAAGCAGATACGGGCTCTTGGTCTGCAACTGCGGCGAGTGGAGAGTGTTACTCGGTTAGCCACCGAGAGCAGGGTGGAGTTTGTTGCCCCAAAAACCGATACGACAACACTATGCGACACGCTATCACAGTTTAGGTGGAGCGATGATTGGGTTGCAGTCGAGGGGAAAATCCAAGGTGAGAGGGTTGAGTGTAGTGTCAGGAGTGTAGATACGCTATGCCAAATTATCCATCGAGTGCCACGCCGATTTCTATTTATTCGCTACGGCATAAAGGCTATTCGTCAGGAGATTATATCTTCAAATCCTCACTCTCACATCGTCTACGCCGAATATATTGAACTGCCAAAACGCCAGCGTAGGCGATAATTTAACAACTTTGTTGCATATTTGTGCAATAAACTCCCTCTTGGCTATTGCATATATCGAAATAATTATTTAATTTTGATAAGACATTTTACGAACGCAGTGGAACACTGCGAGAGAATAGGAAAAGTAATATACGATTGCGTTTATTTTGATATGAAAGCAACCTTAAAACTTCACTACTGTGCACCCGAAGGTGCAAAATTGCAGATTGTGCCCGCAGAGGGTAAGCCTATCGATATGCGCCACGAGGAGGGCGGCTATTGGGGCGTTAATATAGAACTACACTCCGATCGTCCTTACCACTATCGCTATCGTGTGGTGGAGGGTAGACGAATAGTTCGTGAGGAGTGGGGAGAAGGACACTCTCTCACCGAGATTGCTGGTGTATCGTCAGTTGAAGTGATGGATCATTGGTGCGATGCCCCGTTGGCAAAGCCTCTCAACTCTTCGATGTTCCGTTCGGTGATATTTGCTCGTGAAGCGTCGCATCTACCGTCTTTTGTTGGGGCAACCCACTATTTAGAGGTTGAGACGGCTCTCCTTCCGGCCGAGCGCCTTGCTCTTGTCGGCTCTACCGAGGAGTTGGGCGAGTGGCAGAGTGCGAAGGCGTTGCCAATGACCTATCTCGGTAACTACCGTTGGGGTGTAGCCGTATGCGCTCATAGCGATGCAGAGTATAAATTCGTGGTAACAACACCAGAGGGAGAACTCCTACGCTGGGAGCAGGGCGAAAATCGCACACTCCATCTTGCCGATAAGTTGCACTTGACCTTCGGTTTGCGCTTGCGAGATGAGGTACAATGGCGAGGTGCTGGCGTTGCAGTTCCTCTCTTCTCGTTGCGCTCGGAGCAGAGTTTTGGTGTTGGAGAGTTTTCCGACCTGCAAATCTTGGGCGATTGGTGCCACGCAACTGGACAGCGAGTAATTCAGATTTTGCCGGTAAATGACACTTCGATGTCAATGACCTGGGAGGACTCATATCCCTATAATACCGTTTCATCATTTGCTTTACACCCTATCTATATCCGTTTGAGCGATGTGGGCTACCTGCGTGGCGAGGCGGATAGGGCCGAGATGGAGGCGTTGAAAGCGGAGTTGAACGCTATGCCAGAGATGGACTATGAGCGTGTTGTGAAGGCAAAGATTAAATATCTGCGTAAATTGTACGAGCAACTGGGCGCTCGCTGTATGGATAGCAAGTCATTCCGTGATTTCGAGAAGCGCAATCGTAGTTGGCTGATGCCGTATGCCGTATTCTCGGTGTTGCGAGATACCTATGGAACAGCCAATTTCGAGGAGTGGAAGACCTTTACAAAGTATGCCGAGAAGCGTTGTGCTGCATTTGCGGAGCGTAACGAGAAGGAGATAGGTTTCTACTACTATATGCAATACCACCTCGACCGCCAATTGCGTAAGGTGAGAGATTACCTCCACTCACGAGGTGTGGTATTGAAGGGTGATATTCCGATTGGCGTGTCGCCGACAAGTGTGGATGTATGGCAAAACCCTGATCTCTTTGTTCGCACCTCCTCGGCAGGAGCGCCACCGGATGCTTTTGCAGTCGAGGGACAGAATTGGGGCTTCCCTCTCTACAACTGGGCGAAGATGAAGGAGGATAACTACGCTTGGTGGCGTGCCCGCTTTGCAAAGATGGCGGACTACTTCGATGCCTACCGCATAGACCATATTCTCGGATTTTTCCGTATTTGGGCTGTTCCGCAGGGTGCTAAAAATGCACTGCTTGGAACCTTCTCACCATCGTTGCCATACAGCGTGGAGGAGATTGTATCGGCTGGATATGAATTTGACGAGGAGCGAGATGTAGCGAAGGATTTTAGTGATGACAATGTGCTATGGTTCGCCTCGGATGAGGGCTTTGTGCCGAGGATTTCGCCATTTGCAACAGAGCGATTTATGGCGTTGTCTAAATTGCAACAGGAGGCGTTTGTGCGCCTACACGATAACTTCTACTACTATCGCCACAACGCCTTTTGGGGTATGACGGGAGCGGAGCGATTGACAGAACTTACCGCTTCGACAAAGATGCTGGCGTGCGGTGAGGATTTGGGTATGATTCCAAAGTGTGTGCCGCAGGTTATGCGTCAGGAGCAGATTCTCTCGCTCGAAATTGAGCGTATGCCAAAGGCGTATGGTGTGGCTGTTGGCGATGTGCTCGAAAATCCATATCTCTCGGTTTGTACCACTTCGACTCATGATATGTCGCCTTTGCGTCTATGGTGGCGAGATGAGGCGGATAAGGAGTATTACTTCGAAAAGGTGCTTGGCTTGGAGGGCGAGGCTCCTGTGGAGGCAACGGCGGAGTTGTGCGAGAAGATTGTCGCACGACACCTCGCATCACCATCGATGCTTACGATACTTCCGTTGCAGGATTGGTTGTCATTGTCGGAGGAGTTGTGTGCGGAGGATATCGAGCGTGAGCGTATCAATATCCCGGCAAATCCACGCCACTATTGGCGCTATCGTATGCACCTTACATTGGAGGAGTTGCTCGGCGCAAGCAGTTATAACGAGAGGGTTAAACTGCTGATTGCTTCGGCAAAAAGATAATTCTGCATTCTGAATATCTGATTTGGTCGAACCGAATCAGATATTTTCTTGCGTGTCGTGGGGTTTTACGAACTCTCCGACACGCTTTATTATATCATCACGCTCCTCGCACGAGATATAGTATTTATTGCCATCAATATCGGTAATCTCCACGAACTTCCCCCAGCGTGAGGCGTAGATATGGATAAACTCCATAGTTTGGAGATTCAAAAAACGGCCATAATGTCCAAAGAAACCTACTGCTCCGAAGATTGGCAGGCAGGCGTTCATCTCTCGTTTTTCGACTTTGCGGATATTGGCAATATCACTGTGCAAGAGTGTGGTATCCTCGGCAATACACTGTATCTCGATGCCCTCCTCATCGACAACCACACGACGAGGTATGGAGAGTATCATCAGTGCCAATACAGCCAAAATAAGCGAGATAAACCACGCCGATATATATCCGCCTTCGTAGATAAATGCCAAAAGTACCGATAAACCTATAAAGGCGATGATGTATAGTAGCGACGAGTAGATTACTCGTTTGCCAAGTCGATATTTATAGAGTTTTTCCATCCTTCTCTCTTGCTATTGCCTCACCCAAAATCAAATCCTCTGGTGTGGTTATCTTTATATTTGTGTACTCACCTTCGCAAAGCGAAATTTTCTCACCAGAGTGCTCCACAACCGAAGCATCATCTGTGAACTCATTGCAGAATGGGGTGTCGTATGCGGCACGCAAAATAGGTGCAGCGAAAATTTGCGGTGTCTGCACAATGCGCAATGGGTTGCGGTCGATGATTTTCGAACTCTCGCCATCGACTACTCGATACGAATCCACCGCCTTTACTACGGGAATTGCCGAGCCATTGGTTGTGGCGCAATCCACAGTTCGGAGTATCATCTCCTTCGATGCGAATGGGCGTACGCCATCGTGTACGGCAATCAAATCTACGGCATCACTCAACGCCTCAATACCATTTTTTACCGAGTAGAAACGCTCTGCGCCACCCTCGACTACGGAGTGCTTTGCCACATCGAAACGAGCCGAAAGATTTTTCCAGAATTCGATGTATTCAGACGGTAGAACTACCACAATGCGTGATGCGGGCAATGCCTTGCGAAAGGCATTTATGGTGCGTGCAAGGATAGGCTCTCCGCCTACCAAAGCGAACTGCTTGGGGAGCGCACCTCCCATTCGCTTGCCACTGCCTCCGGCAACGATTATAACTCCTACTCTTGATTGTTCCATATCAACTTCTTTCCAAAACCGAGCGTATTGTCGGTCAATTTTATAAACGATGGCTCTACTGCCCAGATGTTCAACGGTGCAACTGCGGCATAAGGAAAACGCTTGATGTATGTCGCCTTGTCCTTATCATCTCCACGCTTTGCGGTGCCACAAATCTGTGCGCCCTGCACCTTGCCCACAATGCGAGTTTCAAGCGTTATGCCAATGGCAACTTTCG
>JAGCLL010000118.1 GCA_017647025.1 Alistipes sp.
AATGTAAAAATTCTTTAGCCAGCAACCATTACAGCCCATTTTGCCCTATACTTTCATAAAGTGGAAGTATGGCACAAACGCTGATTGCCCGTGGTCAGGCAACAATCACAATACAGAAAGATGGTTACACGATAACCCAGTCGCTCGGAGAGTATATTTTCCCCGCAGATCAGAGCGGAAAGATACTCTCTGCAGTATCTGTTACATCTACAATTTCGGTTACCCTCGGCGATAGTGCCTTCACCAACTTCACCATAGGCACAATCTCCAAGCCGACGGGATTCTCATCCATTTCAGTCAATAATACCAATAAGACCGTAACTTTTGCTGTTGCGGCCAACACGACTACGCTTGCAGACCACGGCAAGGTAGAGATTCCTATTGTTATATCTGGCACTACCTACAAACTCGCTTTCGTATGGTCTAAAGCTAAGAAGGGAGATGCCGGTGCAGCAGGTGTGGATGCTAATCTCCTCGATTGGATTAAGGAGTGGAATACGGAAAAGACGCTTATCAATAGCAATACCGTCATCACTCCCAAACTCTTTGCGGGAACAAAGAATAGCGATGGTACTATTTCGGGCATCGCCATCGGCTCGTTTGCATTAAGCACAAAGACCTTTTCAGGAACTATTACCACCGAGACGGTAAATGGTATCTATGGCTTCAAGAATGGCTACAAGACCTTCTATGTTGACAATAGTGGCAATGCTCAGTTGGGTTATGGTAATGAGTATATCAAGTATAACGCATCTACGGGCAAGATTGAGTTCGGCTCGGCGGTGAGTATGCAATGGGTGGGTGCAACCTACATCGACAAAGATGGTATCTTCACAGGCACGCTCTCAGCAGACACTGTCAGTGCTATCGATATCGCTGCCTCACAGATTACTTCGGGTAAGATCTCAGCGACCTATATCAATACCGATGAGCTCAAATCTACACTTATCACGGCATCGAACATCAATGCTCTGACACTCACCACAACCAAAGGAACGATTGGAGGTTGGAAGATTGACAGCGATAGCATCTATCGTGGGACAAAGAAGAATACCGCCGCTACCTACACTGCTGCATCAGGCTCGATGACTATTGGCTCTACAGGTATTCGTGGCTATAAGTGGCGTTTGGAATCAACAGGTGCAGGTGCTGTGGCAGGTGGTAATATCTCGTGGGATGCAAGTGGCAATGTAACCTTTGCCAATGCTGTGTCGCTCAACTGGACCGAGCCCATTGGCGAGATTACCGATGCTTTGGGTGGCGATAAGTTCCCTAAACTAACGAAGATTACCGCAGAGGGCATCTACACAGGCAGTATTACCGCCTCGCAGATTACTGCCGGGACTATCTCCGCAGACCGTATTGCTGCAGGGAGTATCACTGCCGCCAAACTTGACGCAGCAAGCATTAAGAGCGATATCATCAATACGACCTACATCAATGGTTTGGAGTGTACATTCACAAAGGGTAAGATTGGCAACTGGACAATCACTTCGAATAAAATCTACAACTCCCAGATTTCGCTTGATGCAGGAAATAAACGTATTGTAGTCTATGCATCAAATGCGACAGCAACTTCTGGTCAGCGTGTACAGATATTCTATAATTCAGACACTGACTATGGCTTTTATGCAACTGACTATAATGGAAAGTGCATTGCGCACTTAGGTTCTAATAACATAATTGCAGGCTGGCATATTACAACAAATGAGATTGGCAAAGGTAATGTATCACTTGGCAGCGATGGCTCAATAACCAATGGCACCAAGTGGAAATTCAATAATGATGGTTCGGGACAGATTGCTTCGGGCAATATCTCGTGGAATGCATCTGGTGTTGTAACCTTTGCTGATTCAGTGGCACTAAACTGGCAAAACGATATTAAAGAGGCAAAGAAAACAAACTTTGGTTATCCTTATTACCACAAATTGACCATCAATGGAGATGCAGACACTTATTACCCAGTAGTCTTCAAAGGGGGTGATCAGAATTTCAAACGAGATATTATGATTCGTCGTTCGTATGGAGAGCAAGCTCCTTCGACTTGGAATACATCAACTCACAAAGGAGGTCTTGTACTCTTACTTAAAGCTAACTTCGGTGGTTGGGGAGGCATTGAGTATTCATGGGATATCTACGAACTTTCAGAAACCTACTGTAATATGTTTGCAGGAGCGGCATTCTGCGGCAACTATTGTATGTTTGCTGTATTCTTGCGAGGAGGTGGCGATACGGGCGCTGTATATCACATATACTCAAACCAGCCTATTGTAGATTCCTATATGAGTCCATCGCCTATACCTGCGGCGCCTCAGATAGCATACGACAGCGATTTGATATTTCAAAGTGGCAGCAGTTTGGCATACGCCCCTACACCAAGAACGTATACGACAACTGTTCAAGAAGAGATTCGTCGTAAACGATTTATTAATCTTGCTCAAAGCAATGATTCAACATTGACTGCTCATCCTCTTACTTATATTAGTTCTACTGGCATATATACTGGAACGCTTACGGCTAATCAGGTAAACGCAGTCAGTATCAATGCCTCAAGCATTAAGGCAGGGACATTGTCCGTAGATAGAATTGCAGCGGGAAGTATAACTGCTGCAAAACTTGATGCAGCAAGCATAAAGAGTGACATCATCAATACCAACTATATCAATGGTTTGGAGTGTACCTTTACAAAAGGGACAATTGGTGGTTGGACTATTGCATCGAACAAAATCAGTCATTCTCAAATTGCGCTTGACGCGACTAATAAACGCATTGCCGTATTTAGCACATCAGGCTCTTCTACTAGTGGTCAGCGTGTACAATTATACTATAATAGTAACAGCGATTATGGCTTGTTAGCAACAAATAGCAGTGGTACAGCGATTCTCAGATTAGGGTCAAGTAATAGTATTGCAGGATGGACGATGACTACCAATACTATATCCAAAGGTAATGTATCCCTCGGTAGCGATGGCTCAATCACTAACGGTGCTAAATGGAGGTTGAATAATGATGGTTCAGGACAAATTGCATCAGGTAATATCTCTTGGAACGCGTCAGGCACGGTAACTTTTGGAGCTACTGTAGCAGCTCAGTGGACTACAGGTATAACTACTGCACAAGAACTGGCCACTGCTATGGCTTTTGGTAAGATGCTTTATCGAGATCCGACATTCACGAACGGTAATAATTCGATGGCAGTTTACAATAATAGTTCTAATGGCAATGTTACGCACACAAGAATACAAGATACCACAGCTCCAAACGATAGTAAGTATGTTATTAAGATTCAGACATCAGGAGCAGCAACCCCATCTAATGGAGGATTTAATTTTGCTACTATGTGTAGTAATAGAAAGGTCCTTGTTTGTCGCTTTATCGCTAAAATTCCAGTGGGACGTAGCGTTCATTTTGCAACAAACTCAATAGGAACAGGTGGTACCAGTCGTTGGCTTACCTCTAACGCTGGCACAGGAGATTGGGCTGAATATATATACAAAGTAGTTTGTGGTACGGCTAACTTTTCATCAACCCATTTCTATTATATTGATGGTGAGCAAGGAACTGCTGATAATCCTCTCATTTGGTATTTGGCATACGCAACAGTCTTTGACCTTACATCTACCGAGAAGTACACCACGACCATAGACGCAAACGGTGTATATACGGGTACAGTCAAGGCGAATCAGGTTATCATAGACAGTGCCTTAGTTGTTGGTGGTAGCTCATACAATGGTAGTATATCCGTGCGTGATGCAAGCAACAATGTTAAGGTTACACTTGACCGTACTGGTATCGCTGCAACCGCTGGTAAAATTGGAGGCTGGACTATTGGGGCAAGTTCTCTTACGGCGGCTTCTCCAAGTTCTGGACATCGTATTGTTATGACAAGTTCTGGATATATCTATCACGACAATCCGAATACGGCGGTAGACTATTGGGGATTGAAGTCTGATGGCTCGGCAACATTTGGAACGGGAAAAATAAATTTTGCTGCTGATGGTTCAGGTTTCGTGGCCAATGGTAACCTGTCCTGGGATACAGATGGAAACATTACCGCTCAGAAAGGAACATTTAAGGATGTCGAGGTTATCGGTACGGTGAAGAATCCATTTATCCTCAATGACAGCAGTATCTACATTGGCGGCGAGGACCCGCAGATGAACTTCAATAAGTACGACCATGTAGTCGCTGTTAGAGGCTCGTGGGATGAGGATATACCATTACCCTGGACATTGGAACATAGTGGGCGTCGCGTATGCCTTGTGAACTACAAGTGGGGCTCGAATACAACTGTTGGATTTATGAGTATTACAGCTCCGAGTGGAAAATACTTTTATGAGGATGGTATATCCAAGTCATCAATCACATTCTCAAGAGAGTTGGTTGAGCTGCTTGGTTATGGCGATAATACGACCTTCTTCGGATGGATTGTAGTAAATCGTCTAGACTTAATGACAACAAAGAAGTATGGCAAGAATATGAAGTTCCTCGCACAGGGAACAGTTACAGTGTCTTCGACTTCGAGTTACTCCGTGAAATACCAGACTTTTGATGGTAGCACAGTTACGGTTTCTCGTCTTGGTAAAGGTCAATACCGTATCTATCTGTCAAGTTCGTGGAATATGTCTGGCTACTTCCAGGTATTCCTGAGCGGTATATACTCGGCAGTTGATAGTACTCCTATTTATGCTACGCTGAAAGCACTATACAGTTACTATTTTGATGTGTATACTGCCGATGACAATACGACGAATGATGGCTCATTCAGTTTCTTGGTAGTTTCAACGGGCGATTGGGCATAATTTTTTAGAGTTTGTAAACCTAAACTATAGCGATCCTGCTATACTTAAATAAACAACAGATATGAAAGTAACAAGCACAATCATCACAAAGGTGGCCGAGGCTACCACAAACAATGGCTCCTACAACTTGGAGTACAGCATCACCGATGGCGTTTTGGAGCGAGTACAGACAACCGTATTCAAGCCATCGACTAACGAGCATCGCATTGCGGTCGGCAGTATCTACTATGACCGTGGTAGCGTAACCATCAATATGCCGTTCAATCCTGATATGGCAAAGTATGTTGCTGATGCTACGACACAGATTGAGTCAATACTCTCCGAGGTTGCGACCATTGCAGCAGAAGTTGAGTAATCACTATAAATATAAACGATATGGAACTTTCAATTAAAGACAGACTTTACCTGCCAACATTCTTGCCTGCAAAGGGCAACTTCAAAGATTTCAACCTCAAAAAGGAGATTTTGCGTAAGATCGCCATTAGCGAGGAGGAGCGCAAAGAGATCAACTTCCGCGAGAACCAGGAGGACAACCGCCTTGAGTGGGATGTTGAGAAGGAGACTCCGCTGATTGTAGACTTCTCAAAGGACGAGATGGAATACCTACGCAAAGCGTGCGAGATGATTTCCGATGAGGAGTTGCCTGATGATATGTGGGCAACGGTTGAGGCAGTTTATAATGCAGAGGCATAATGAGAGAGGTCGCAATTTTGCGACCTCTTGTTTATTTACACCACTTGGATAGTGTGTCTATATCCCTAACATCAACGGTGCGCCTGAAATAACCACATTTTACGCAACTTATCATTGCTTTGGCGACCTCCTCGATAGTGTTTGAGAATCCCGGTATCCAAGTGAAGAGCCAATGATACTTGCCCCAGCCTTGAAGTCGCTTTTGACCTTTGTATGGTTTCATACCTGCAGGACGAAAACCGTATGCCGCCTTGAATGGCAATTCGCGTAGCTCTCGCTCGGTCTTCGACTTTGTCTGTGACCAGAACTGACGAGATGTTTCACTTGTTCCAGCACCGCTGACATAGATAAAGACAAACTCTCGCTTCGGACCAATAGCCGCAGCAAAGTGCATCGTAATCTCGTATGAAAGGTGGTAGTAATCCTCTTTCGACATGCCGATATTACTCTTGCCTGCACAGAAGAAGCAAGCGTCATAGCCCTGCAACTTCGGATCATCTATGGGCAAGGTCATAAAATCCTCCACGATATACTCTTCGAGCTTGGGGTGTGCAATCTCGCTCGGACGACGGCTTACGCTCAGCACCTTCTCAACCTCCGGTCTATCAAGGCACGCAAGCAATATACCTTCGCCAACAAATCCTGTTGCTCCTGTAAGTATAATCTTCATATTGATCCTATTCGTAGTACAAAAATATACAAAAAAACTCAAATGGAATTATGATTTCTCAATAATGTGTAAACCTCCACAACGAAACATCGCTACTCTTACATAAAGAATATAGCAGTGGCAAGACAAGATATAACAATGGATGCTGAGTATGGCGAGGTGGAGACTTCCGGTAATATTGCCGGTAAGACATTCTACGAGTGCCGTCTGCTCGACAGCGTGGAGGGTGCGGATAACGATAACTATCGCTACTGTGAGATTGTCGTACCCGCAGGCTTTATGCAGTCTTACAGCGACAGCAAGGGCATCCATATTGTTTTGCCTTACACACCAGATAGGCGCTTTCTTTCCATTGTTATTGTTAAGCCTTTAGGTTCGGGTGGCACTGAGTTCCTACGTAACAGCGTATCTGGTTCAATATGGTTCCCGGTCATGGTGGAATCGACTTCGGGGAACTCCGCTGTCACCCTTGCCGAACTCTATTCGCTCAATGAAGATGGCATCTTTAACCTTCTCTTGCGAGATGGTTATCTTGCTATCTTCTCGGGCGAGGAGACCGATTTTGATATCGGTGCAGCCAAAGCACAAAACGAAACCTTCCTATTGAAGGCATCGGCAGGCAACAACTACCAACATCCAACAACGGGTGTGGGTCTTATCGACTTCCTGCACTCCAGTTTGGAGAACAATGGGCTTGCAGCCAAGTTACAGGCCGAGTTCTTATCCGATAAGATGATTATCAAGAATGCATATATGGACTCCGTAACGGGAGAATTGCTATTAGAAACTGTGGAGAAGGAGGATAACAATGGGTAAGTATAGAGTTATTGCGGGTCAGAACCTCTACGACATCGCACTACATATCTACGGTAGTATCGAGGGTATCGTTGATTTGATGATGTGTAATACAGACCTTTCGTTGGATACAA
>JAGCLL010000119.1 GCA_017647025.1 Alistipes sp.
AAATTCTCAACTCTCAACTCTTAACTCTCAACTTTTTTTGCTATCTTTGTGCGGTATTGTGTAGATATGGCAGATTTTAAGAAGATAAATATCCGCAATAAGCGTGCGACATTCGACTACGAGATACTCGAAGAGTATATCGCAGGCGTTGTTTTGGTGGGTACCGAGATTAAGTCTATCCGCCTGGGCAAGGCCTCGATGGTCGATTGTTACTGCTACTTCGAGAAGGGCGAACTTTGGATAAGGGGTGTAAATATCTCCGAGTATGCGTGGGGTACTTGCAACAACCATATCCCCAAGCGAGATCGCAAACTACTGCTCAATAAAAAGGAACTCTCGAAGTTGCAACGCTCCTTGCAGGATAAGGGATTAACTATTGTTGGTCTTCGACTCTTCCTTAACGATAAGGGCTTTGCAAAGATTGCTATCGGTCTTGCACGAGGTCGCAAGGCATACGATAAACGAGAATACCTCAAGGCAAATGATGCCAAACGAGAGATGGATCAGGCAATGAAGAAATATAAGTAAAAATCGTTCTTATGAGTTCTTTTTGCACAAGTCGTCGGTCGCCAAATTCCTCACATAGGCATACTATGCTGCGGATTTGTCGCCTAGCCTTGCACAAAAATAATCTCATAATTTACGATTTTTGAGGTTGGAAGAGAACTGAAAAATAATTTTGCATTCTGCATTCTGCATTTTGCATTTTGAATTATAGAAAATGGCACTGATTTTAGCAATAGAGACAGGAACAGATATTTGTTCGGTTGCGCTGGTGCGTGATGGCGAACTTGTAGCACTGCGAGAGAGCGACGAGGAGCGTAACCACGCCAAGAAGATTGCGGTGTTCGTAGACGAGTTGCTCCGTGAGTGTGGCGTTGCTGCCGACGAGTTGGATGCTGTGGCAGTATCGAAGGGCCCTGGCTCATATACCGGTCTGCGTATCGGTGTATCGTTTGCGAAGGGCTTGTGCTACGGACAGAATATACCATTGGTAGCGGTAGGCTCGCTCGACTCGTTGGTCGAGGTGGCTCGTGAGGATTATGAGGCGGGAATTATCGATGTCGAGAATTGGAACGATGCGACTCTCTGCCCGATGATTGATGCTCGCCGTATGGAGGTCTATACGCAGACTTTCAATGCCGAGGGCGTGGCGCAGAGCGATGTCGAGGCGAAGATTATCGACGAGGAGAGTTTCTCTGCGGAGCGTAATGGCAAGCCGTTTGTGATTTTCGGCAGTGGTGCAAAGAAGTGTGCCGATGTGTTGGAGGGTGCAACCTTTATCGAGGTTGTTCCGTCAGCACGAGGTATGGCACGCCTTGCAGAGCAGGCATTTGCCGAGGGCAAGACCGAGGATGTGGCCTACTTCGAGCCGTTCTACCTCAAAGATTTTGTGGTTGGCACAGCAAAGAAGTCGCTGCTCGAAAGGGTGATGAAATAAAATAGGCGCAAAAGAGTAGTGAATTTAGTGAGTTTAATGAATTTAGTGAATTTAGCGATTGCGCTTGCTCCTTAAATTCCCTAATCTCCCTAAACTCTTTGAAAAACGAAAACAACAAACAAAACAATATAAAACCAAGAAATTATGGCAGAATTTATCTATCAGGAACCGCTCCCAATTGAGCGTGACAACACCGAGTATCGTCTTTTGACGAAGGATTATGTGAAGGTCGTAGAGTGCGACGGTCGCAAAATTTTGAAGGTTGATCCAAAGGGTATCGAACTTCTCGCAAAGGAGGCTTACACCGATGTATCGTTCTACCTCCGTTCGGCTCACTTGCAGAAGTTGAACAACATCCTCAATGATGCCGAGGCTACCGATAACGACAAGTTCGTAGCCTACACAATGTTGATGAACTCGTGTGTAGCAGCCGAGGGTGAGTTGCCAACTTGCCAGGATACAGGTACTGCAATCTGTGTTGCTCACAAGGGTGAGGATGTTTGGACTGGCGTAGAGGATGCAGAGTATATCTCGCGCGGTGTTTACGAAACATACAAGGAGCGCAATCTCCGCTACTCGCAGGTAGTGCCTATCACTATGACCGACGAGCACAACAGCGGCACCAACCTCCCTGCACAGATCGACATCTATGGTGGTCATCCGGGTATGGAGTACGACTTCCTCTTCCTCACCAAGG
>JAGCLL010000120.1 GCA_017647025.1 Alistipes sp.
CTTCTCGGCTCGTATCGCTCGTAACACCCAGATCTATATCCAGGAGGAGACTAATGTATGTCGCACCGTTGACCCTTGGGCAGGTTCGTACTATGTTGAGAGCCTCACCAACGAGATCGCTTACAAGGCTTGGGCTTTGATCGAGGAGGTTGAGTCACTCGGCGGTATGGCTAAGGCTATCGAGACAGGTGTGCCTAAGATGCGTATCGAGGAGGCAGCTGCTCGTACTCAGGCTCGTATCGACTCGGGTGAACAGAAGATTATCGGTTTGAATGAGTACCGCCTTGCAAAGGAGGCTCCAATCGATATCCTCGCAGTAGATAACACTGCAGTTCGCGAGAGTCAGATTAAGCGTCTCAACGAGTTGAAGGCTAACCGTGATCAGGCAGCCGTAGATTAGGATTTGGCAGCAATTACCGAGTGCGTTAAGACAGGCAAGGGCAACTTGCTCGAACTCGCAGTTGAGGCTGCAAAGGTACGCGCTACACTCGGTGAAATCTCGTACGCTTGCGAGGTTGAGGTAGGTCGCTACTCGGCAGTTATTCGTTCAATTTCGGGAGTTTATAGTTCGGCTATGAAGAAAGATGAGAATTTCGAGAAGGCGCAGCAGATGTGTGCTGAGTTTGCAAAGAAGGAGGGCCGTCAGCCTCGTATTATGATTGCGAAACTTGGTCAGGACGGTCACGACCGTGGTGCTAAGGTTGTAGCAACAGGTTATGCAGATATCGGCTTCGATGTGGATATGGGACCTTTGTTCCAGACCCCTGCCGAGGCTGCAAAGCAGGCAGTAGAGAACGATGTTCACGCTGTTGGTGTATCGTCACTCGCAGCAGGACACCTCACTCTCGTTCCTCAGATTATCGAGGAACTTGCAAAACTTGGTCGTGAGGATATCATCGTAGTAGTGGGTGGTGTAATTCCTGCACAGGATTACGATCAACTCTACAAGGATGGTGCAGCCGCTATCTTCGGTCCTGGTACCAAGATTCCTGATGCAGCGATTAAGTTGCTTGAAATCCTCTCCGAGTAAAAAATCATTCTGATTGGCTCTTTTTGAGCCGCTCATCGATAGCGGAGTTCCTCACATACGCCAAGTATGCTGCGGACTCCGCTTCTCGTTTGTCTCAAAAATACCTCAATCACCTCTGATTTTTTGTGTGTTGCGAGGTTGTGAGAAAGTAAACACCTTCGGGCTGTACTCTTTTGTACTATCCCGAAGGTGTTTCTTTTGTAATGCACCACACCTTACGACTTATGACAAGAAATTAAAACGCATTTGTAAGGGGCATTTGCTTCCTTATATTCCTTACACTCCTTAAACTCTTTAATTAAAAAAAAGAGTGAAGAATCTCTCAACTCTCCACTCTCAACTCTGAACTCTCCGCTCTTTATTACATCATTCCGCCCATTCCGCCGGCAGGCATTGCTGGCATTGGGGTGTCAACCTTCTTCTCTGCCAAGACGCACTCTGTAGTTAGGAACATCGAAGCGATTGATGCTGCGTTCTCCAAAGCCACACGCGACACCTTTGTAGGGTCGATGATACCAGCATCGAGCATATCCTCGTAGCGGTCATCACGAGCGTTGTATCCGAATGAGCCCTCGCCCTCACGCACCTTATTTACAACTACCGAGCCCTCGCCACCTGCGTTTGCAACAATCTGGCGGAGTGGCTCCTCGATAGCACGCTTTACAATCTGGATACCTGTGGTCTGGTCGTCGTTCTCGCCCTTCAAACCTTCGAGAGCCTCGGTAGCACGAATGTATGCCACGCCACCACCTGGAACGATACCCTCCTCAACTGCGGCACGAGTAGCAGCCAAAGCATCGTCTACACGATCCTTCTTCTCCTTCATCTCGACCTCGGTTGCAGCACCTACATAGAGAACTGCTACGCCACCTGCCAACTTCGCAAGGCGCTCCTGCAACTTCTCTCTATCGTAGTCCGACTTCGATACCTCAATCGAAGCACGAATCTGCTCGACACGAGCCTTGATAGCCTCCTTGTCGCCACAGCCATCAACAATGGTAGTGTTCTCCTTGTTCATTGTTACCTTCTCGGCACAACCGAGCGATTCGAGTGTTGCATCTTCGAGGCGCATACCCTTGTCGGTTGAGATAACTGTTGCACCGGTCAAAGCAGCGATGTCCTCCAACATCTCCTTGCGACGGTCGCCAAAGCCTGGGGCTTTGCAAGCGGCGATTTTGAGAGTGCCACGCAACTTATTTACTACCAATGCCGACAAAGCCTCGCCATCAACATCCTCGGCGATAATCAAAAGCGCACGACCACTCTGTGCCACAGGCTCCAACACACCCATAATCTCCTTCATTGTCGAGATTTTCTTGTCGGTGATGAGGATATATGGCTTCTCCAACTCGGTCTGCATCTTCTCGGTGTTGGTGATGAAGTAAGCCGAGA
>JAGCLL010000121.1 GCA_017647025.1 Alistipes sp.
ACGGCAAGGTTGCTGTGATTGAGCTTTGGGCATCGTGGTGTAAGTCTTGTCGAGTGAATGCAAAATCATTCAGACCTCTATACGAAAAATACAAGAATAGTGGATTTGAGATAGTTGGCATTGCCCGTGAATATAAGGACACGAACAAATGGCTGAATGCATTGGAAGCTGACCAGTATCCTTGGCCAAATCTGGTTGCCATGGAAGAATATCATCACATATGGGCTCAATACGGCATTCCCCATATGGCTGGTAGAACTATATTAGTTAGCAGAGACGGTATTGTAATTAAAATCGACCCGACAGCAGCCGATGTTGAAAAATATCTAATGGACAAAAAATAACTATATGGCAGCCGTACGGCATATCACTCGTATGGAGATTCTCCAGATGAAAGAATGTAAATGCCAATACCGTTGAATGCGGTTCATGCAATTTCAAAGAGGTTAGGGGATGGCGACTACTCAAATTATGAGCGCTTGCCATTGGTTAATGGGCAAAATTAAAACCAATCATTATCTATTCTCCACCAACAGAAGTTCAGACAATTACCACAATTAAATATAAATGATAGATTATAATTACTAAAATTTACCACATATAAATTAAACATCAGCAAGAATATTCCCAAGATTCGATTATCAAGATTATTGATGAGATTATAGCTCTTAAACAGATTAATTCTCTTACGAGTCATCATCATTCGAACGACAAATAGACACTTTTCATCTATGGTATATATATAGACTAACCTATGCAGAAATAAAAATCATCGAACAGAGAATCTAAACGCAAAATAGCCTGCGCTCTCGCAGGCTATTATTGTGTTAATGAAGGAACTCCTTTATGAAAAAGTTTTTCCCATGAAAGGTGTGAAAGTAATCTTTATCATACTCAACATCTTTGCAATGAGATGCACCTTTTCTTACAATATTATTGTTTCGTATAGAGATTAGTCTTATTTCTGGTTTTATGTTTAACTTTTCGACTCTGTTGAGTGTTGATATTATAAATTGAGCAAAACATTTTCCAGCTTTTAATTGTGTCATAACCTCATTGTTCCCCTTTTTAAGTTCAATAAGCAAGATAAACAATCTCTTTTTTTCTTGGCAAAATAGGATATAGTCACACATTGAATGGACATCCTTATTCTTTGCTAAAAAAGGTAAAATGTCTTTTGTTTTCCCTTTTATTGTCTTATCATAAGAGTATGATAAATAACTCACTCCATCATTTATTATAGGAATTGACATATTCTCTTGTGGCTCTTCCAAATAACCTTTCTGATTTCTAAATTCTGAAGTAAGTAGAGTACATAGTTTAGATATAATATTACTTGACTTCGCCATACTTTAATGAATAATAGAGTGTCTCTGAAATGTTATTCTGTTTGTCAATGACCTCATCCATTGTTTTAACCTCAAATCCTGTTTCATCAATAGGAATTTCACTTACAACAATTTGTTTTGAGCGCTTATTCTTATAAGCAAAAGAATATACACTCAGATCTTCAATTCTAATATATTCATCCTCTTTATATTCATACTCTTTTGCAACTTTAACAACGGAAGCATTGTCTTTTTGTGACAAAATAACCAAGTTGTTAAATTCTCTAACAATGTAATCGCTATGGGTGCTAATTAATAAACGAAAACCCTTATTAGCTAATCGAGCTAGGAGTTTTGCGATTATAATCTGGTTACTTGGATGAAGATTTATTTCAGGTTCATCTATGATTATCAAATCATTGTAATTAGCTATATGTTTGAGGTATACCACTAAACTTGATAATGTTTTAATGATAGAAGCCGTCATTTGAATAGGTAACAATGTTCGAGATGATTTGTCTGGTCTAAATTGAATCTCTCCATCATTTGATATTTGCACCTTGCCGTGAAGTAATTCTGCCTCCAAATCTTCTGCAAATTCATAAAACTCACTCTTTGTTTTTTTGACTTCTGCTAAATCTTCAGCAACCATTAAACCGTCTTTTACAGGTAATGGGTATCTTTTACTGTTAAAGAATATATCAAATTTACTTATCTTCTTTTCTTTATCTACCAATAATTGTAGATTATCCATTGCCTCTTGCTTACGAATGGACAATTCTTTACTAAATGTATATATTGAATTGCGCTCTACTGGGAATACATCAACTCCACTAATTGGATATACAGCAAGAGTATAGAAAATGAAAGAGTTAAGCAATAGTCTGAAGCCTTGAATCGCATCACTTGGAATACTCTCATCTGTTATTGTCAAAGTTATTTTGGCTTCATTTTCTTTTTTAGACAATGCAACTCCGATACCTTGTACTTTAGCTTTATTTACAATACTTGCAGAAATAATCCGTTGCTTAAAATCATCTCCACCTTCAATATCTTCAATGGTAAATTCAGAGAAAAGTTTCTCTCCTACATCTACTCCTATACCAAAAATTGTATCAATTTCCTCCTTTGTGTTCTTTAACATCTCTTTCTTGTATGATAAGAGAGCCGGAAAATCTATATCAATGGTAATGCTACGTTCATCAATAAGTTTATCAGCAATTACGCTATTTCCTTTAATATGTAATTTATTTCGTAATAATCCGTAAATCACATATGAAAAATATGTTTTACCTGTACCATTCTGACCACAAAGTAGATTTATTTTTTTAGACAAATCTATAGTTCCTTCGCCAATAGCTCCAAGATTAGATACTTTTACTTTCATACGATACAAATTTATTGTGCCAACTCAATTTACAAATATACAACAATTTTCCCATAAATGCTTTTCAATCCACAAAAAAACACCATCAATCTATAATATTCGCTAATTAGCATGATGACTCTGTAATTTTAAGCCTATCAAAGACGTTTTCTCGTAGGTGTTCCGCTGCTAAGAAGCAGAGTAGAAGAAGTAAAACGAGCTAAATAAGATTTAAGTTTTAGCAAATTCTTGTCCATAGAGCAAGAATGGAGAACATGGATAAGTATTGTCAAAATCCACCTGTTTCTATGCAATCACATTAATAAAAAGCCTCTCTCGAGTGCGCTCAATGAGTGACCGTTATTATTAATTACGTTTTTCTATGAAAATTTACTATCTTTACACTCGAATTAGGGCTCCGGACGGCTAAAAATGATCTATCATTGATTCTCATTGTTTGTCATGGGTTATCAAATTTTTTCGCCCCATTTGTGCCTCAAAATCATAACTACCTGATTATCAGATAGTTACACATTCTGCATAGGCAAGTAACCACTGGCATAGAAGCCTCTATCACAGCCGTTAACTCACACAACAAAAAACCCCAAAAGCCTTTCAGCCTTTGGGGATATTGCAAGAAGTTTATTTCTTCCGCTTCTAACGCTCAATTAAAGAGCGTTTACATGCAACTGCGCTGCGCTTTTGAGGTTTGCAGCCTTGTTCTTGTGGATAATGTTAGTCTTTGCCAACTTGTCCAACATTGCTGTTACCTTTGGAAGCAATGCCTCAGCAGCACCCTTCTCTGTGGTGTTGCGAAGAGCCTTGATTGCGTTACGGGTAGTCTTGTGATAAAGACGGTTGTGCGCACGCTTTGTTGCTGTCTGGCGGATTCTCTTCTCCGATGACTTGTGATTTGCCATAGTTTCTCTTTTTATTATTTATTGTTTATATTCTCGTTTGTTGGCATTTGAGGTTGCCCACCCAAGACATTTATAAAGTCGTCTAACCCCTCTTATCACGGCCTTGACCGCTTGCGGATAGGCATCAAGCCCTCTCCTAAATTCTTCTGTTTGCCCGAAGGTCAAGTGTGGCAAAAATGCCTCCCCTCCCCGTCGTTGTAGCCCGTACGAGAGTCGAACTCGTCTTTCAAGAATGAAAATCTTGCGTCCTAGCCGATAGACGAACGGGCCTTACCGCTATAACCCATAGTGGGCATTTAGCGGTGCAAAGGTACGAATAAAATTCAAAATGCAAAATTAAAAATTAAAAATTAGTTGAATTTTAATCGAATAGATGCGTTTTGATGCAAAAAAGCCCCACTTTACCAAGAAAGTGAGGCTCTATTGTTATCGAAATTGGGGTAGACGAACTACTTCGCAGCCTTAACCTTTGGCTCTTTACCGAAGATTGCCTTCAAGCGTGCTGCGTCATACTTCTCCTTACGGTCGTAGTAGTAAAGACCATTCTCCTCCTGCTCAACATCGGTAAGTTGAGTGTAGCAGTAGCCCCAAATATACTCATTCAAGCCGAGGAGTGCATCAACCTGTCCCTCCAAGCGCTTGTAGAAATCCTCTCGTGTTACTGCCGAGTTACCATAGCCCCACGATGTCTTACGCTCCTTGCCTGCAACATCCTTTGTAGGGGTTACTTCGAGGCACTTGATACCTCCAAACTCGTCGATGAGGTATGGCTTGCCACCACGATACTTCTCGTGCTGGAATGGTGCCTTCTCGAACTCTGGGCCTACGCCAGCGCTGATACTATTGTTTGGCGAAGGTTTGGTGCGAATTCTATTGTTGCGGAACTCACCAGTCTCTGGGTTATATGCCTTCTTCGAGAGTTTCGCAGGGTCCTGCTCGTAGAGGTGCATTGCACTAATATCGTACTCCTTAACCAAAGCGCCACCACTGGTAGTGTTTACAGGGCGAGTAGGGTCGATTGCGTGAGTAAGTTCGTAGACATCCTTCACGAAACGAGGATACTGTACATTGTCTGGATACCAAGCCTCGTTGAGTGGGGTCCAAGTTACAATCGAAGGGTGGTTGCGGTCACGCACAAGGATATTCTTCCACTCTGGAAGGAAGTTGCGGTGTGCCTCGATAGATCTCTCGGACATACCCCAACTTGGATACTCTCCCCAGACCAAGTAGCCGAGTTTATCTGCCCAATAGAGGTAGCGCTCCTCGAAGACCTTCTGGTGAAGGCGTGCGCCATTGAAGCCTACTGCCATAGACAACTCGATATCACGGCGCAAAGCCTCATCGCTTGGAGCAGTCCAAAGTCCCTCTGGATAGTAGCCCTGATCGAGTACCAAACGCTGATAGTATGGCTGGTTGTTGAGATAGATTTTGTTGCCATCGGTATGCACCTTACGCATTCCGAGGTACGAATTGATGCGGTCAAGCACCTTTCCCTCCCTATCGCAGATAAGATACTCCACATCGTAGAGTTTAGGGTTCTCTGGTGACCAAGTCTGGTACTTCTTCATAGGGATTACGATAGGCATACCCTCAACCTGCGCAAGAGTTCTCTTTGCTAAAACCTTACCCTCGTCCTTAATAGTGATAGTCAAGGTGTTCGAAGCAGTAGTGTTGTAGTAGCGAGGAGTGAAAATAACCTGATGCTGGTCGATGTCGGTAATAACCTGCACATAGTCGAGCGAGTAGTTATTGGTAGCCTCCATCCAAACGGTCTGCCAGATACCGGTAGTACGGGTATATACGCACTCATACGAGTTGTAACGCAAAGACTGCTTACCCGAACCCTGAGTCTTGCTACGAAGGTCGCTATTGGCACGAACTACAAGGTTGTGCACCTTACCATCATTCACATACTTTGTGATATCGAAGGCAAACGACGAAGAGCCTCCGAAGTGGCGGTCGATAAAGTGTCCGTCTACATAGACCTCTGCCTCGTAGTAGACAGCGCCAAAGTGGAGCATAATCTTCTTGTTGCTCCAAGCCGCAGGAGCCTGAATTGTGCGGTGGTACCAAATACCGGTAATAAAATCCTTGTGCTCCACACCAGAAAGTTTACACTCCGGGCAGAAAGGAACGATGATTTTGTCGGCAAAGCCGTTGCTGTTGTAGAGTTGACGCTCGTAGCCAGTATTCACGAGGTCAAGCGTATAGGTCCACTCTCCATTGAGGTTTACCCACTCGCTACGCTCGAACTGCGGGCGAGGATACTCTGGGCGTGGCTGTGCCACAACTGCGGTTGCAAATGCAACCAGCACCATTACGATAGCAAAAAATCTCTTCATAAGTTGTTAGTATTTAATTAATTATTGTTGAAAAATTCGTTCTATCTCTTTTTGTGCCATATCGGTTGGCAACTGACGCAACTCTCCTCCCTCGATTATCGCAAACGAGTCGCAAACAGGCAGTGCCGAGTCCAAATCGTGAGTCGAGAAGAGGATTGTTTTACCCTCTTTATGCGCCAACTCCGCCAACAAACGACACACCTCGAAGCGAGTAGGAATATCGAGAAAGGCAGTCGGCTCATCGAGCAGAATAATTGGCGTCTGCTGTGCTATGGCACGAGCAATCATTGCTCGTTGCAACTCTCCGTCCGAAAGTGTCGAAGTATCTCGCTTGGCGAAATCTGCAAGTCCCACCTTCTCGATTGCTTCGCCAACTATTTGGCGGTCTATCTCCTGCAAGCGCCCCACCCAATTGGTATATGGCGCACGCCCCATAGCGACCAAATCCTCTACCAATAGGTTTTCGATGCGAATACGCTCGGTGGTAACAATAGCCACAGTTTGAGCCAATTTTTCAGGCGAGATAGCAGCAAGTGGTCTACCACCAATAAGCACCTCGCCATTTGTAGTCAAGGCTCGCAATAGAGTACTCTTGCCCGCACCATTACGACCAACCAAGGCGCATAGTTCGCCTTTGCGAAGGTGCAACGACGCATCACGCAGAATAGTGCGTGAGCCATACGAGAGCGATATGTTATCGAGGCGTATCATCGGCGACGGGTTACAATATATATCACGATTGGAATACCCATAAGGGCGGTAATAGTATTTATAGGTAGAGCAAAATACTTCGCTACAATATCTCCCACGAGCAACATAACCACACCCAAAAGAGTGGTTGAAGGGAGCAAAATACGATGGTCAGCCGAGCAGAACACCATTCGTGCAATATGTGGCACAGCGATACCCACAAAGCCTATCGGACCACAGAAAGCCGTTACAGTTCCTGCCAAAAGCGTCGTTGAGGTTAGGATAAGCGTGCGTGTGCGGGAGATATTTACGCCCATCGAAGCGGCATAACGCTCGCCCGCCAAGAGCATATTCATAGGTTTGATAGTCGCCACAGCCATAGCCAATCCAACAATCACAATTGGCGCAAGCAGAGCGAGTTGTGATGATGTAACATCGCCCAACGAGCCCATTGTCCACACGACATACGATTTGAGCGACGCCTCACTGCTGAAATACTGCAAAATCTCAACGACTGCACCCACGCCCGACGAGAGCATAATGCCGAGTATGAGCATCACCATAATATCCTTTATGCGGCGTGAGAGAGCCACTACAAGCAACAAAACCACAGCCGAGCCTATCCACGCAGCACCTGCCGTGCCGATGCTCTGCAACATAGGCGATGCCACAACACCCAAAAGAGGTGCGCCAAGTAGAAATAGGGCTACACCAAGGCTTGCGCCAGCCGAAACACCCAACACATAAGGGCCTGCCAACGGATTGCGGAACAGCACTTGCATCTGCAAACCGCTTATTGATAGTGCTATACCTGCCAAAACTGCCACTACCGCACGCACAAGGCGAATATCGAGAACAATACTTCTAATCTCGGTTGAGCCACCTCCGCAGAGTGCCGATACCACCTCCGAGAATGATATTGCCACCGAGCCGACAGCAATATCCACCACGAAGAGTACCACACAGAGTATGGCAAGCAGTGCAAAAAGTATGGTGGTACGGAATTTCAAATTAAAAATTAAAAAATTAGTTTTTCCAATAACTCCTATCTCCTAACTCCTATCTCCTAACTTTTTGTAGTAGTATAGCGAGTCTGTTGGAGCCTCGTAGTGTAGAATCTTTATCAAATCTTCGAGAATAATATCTGGGCGTACTGCTCCCGACTCCCAAAAATCACTGCCACGACTATCGTTTGTTCGTTTGGTGTTGTTGTAGAGTCGACCAAACTTTACCGCATCAACCCCAGCAAAGCGAGGTGCTGTGGCACACAACTCCGCCTTCGAGGCAATCTGTCCGAGATTTATCCAAAAATCAGCCTTCATAGCCAACACCAGAGCCTCCTCCAACGAAATCGGCGTTGATTTAGTTGAGAGATTTTCATTTTCCGCTGCGTCGGTTCCGTTTTCCGTTAATATGTACTCTCCGCCTGCATCCTCAATCAGTCTTACCATATAACTGTTGTGCGGAGGCATAAACCAGGTATCTCGATATGGCAAATTGAGCATTACACGAGGGCGATATGCCGAGCAGTGCTTTTGGTTGCGCAGTGCATTATATCGCTCCTCAACACCTTTGAAGAACTCCTTGCCCTGCTCCTCCAATCCGCAAATATAAGCCACAGCCACTACCCACTCCGCCTTACCAAGTGGAGATGTTTCGAGGTAGTCGCCTATATAAATATAAGGTATTCCAAGTTCGTTGAACTTATTGGTCTGAACCTTTGCTTCACCAGCCACGCCGTAGAGCAATACCGCATCCACCTGCAACGACTTTATGCGCTCGAAGTCAAGCGCCGAGTCATAGCCCACCTCAACGACCTTTCCCTCTTCAATCGCCTTACATATTGTTGGCGAGGAGATATAACGACAACCCGAAATGCCAACAAGATGCTCCGAGCAACCAATCGCTTCCAGCATTGCCGAATGGCTCGACGACATAGCAACAATGCGCTTTGCCGGTTTATCGTGATTTATTACGCTATAAAACTCTACTCCCTCGGCTCCCTGCCACGGATTTTTAACGCAGAGAAGCAACTCTCCACTCGCCTTATCACGCTCAATAGCAAAGCCTTGGGCGTAGCGAGGGGTGTAGATTGGCTCTGTTTCACGCACAACCTTGTTGTTGCTACACGCCGAAAGCAGTGCAACCACAACAAAGAGTACTATTTGTGCCAATCTCTTCATCTTTGTCGAATATGTTATAGTAATAAAAGGTGTTTTGCCTGTGCCAAAGCAGCCTCGGTGATGGTGTCGCCCGATAGCATCTTTGCAATCTCCTCAACACGCTCCTCATTCGAGAGTGGTCGGATATTGCTTCGGCTCTGCTCCTTATAGACAAGAAAGTGGCGTGAGCCCTTCGATGCAACTTGTGGCGAATGGGTTATGTCGATAACCTGCATCGACTGCGCCAAGCGAGCGATAATATCGCCTACATCGTTGGCTGTACGACCTGAAATACCCGTATCAATCTCGTCGAAGATGATTGTCGGCAGTGCGAGATGGCGTGCAAGTGTCGTCTTCAAAGCCAACATAACACGCGAAAGTTCTCCGCCCGAAGCAATCTTTTCGATAGGTCGTGCCTCAACCGACTTGTTTGCCGAGAAGAGGAAATCAACCGTATCGGCACCCGAAGTGGTCGGTGTGCAAGGTATTACGGCAATCTTAAACTCGGCATCTGCCATACCTACGGTATGCAAAATCTCCTCTACGGTACTGGATAGTGCCGGCGAAGCCTTCAATCGTGCATCGTGCAACTTTATAGCAAGTGCCGTACTCTTTGCCTCTGCCTCGGCAACTCGCTGCTCCGCCTCACGGATGAGTTCGTCGCTATGCTCAATAGCCGAGAGTTGTTCGGTATATTTATCACGCAGGGCTATCAACTCGGCAATACCCTCGCAACGATGTTTTCTTTGTAGTGTATAGATAAGGTCGAGGCGCAAATTCACCGCATCGAGTCTTTCGGGATTTGCCTCTATGCGCTCCAAGTCGTAGGATGTGGTAGCCGAAATATCCTTCAACTCCACCGCTGCCGAGTGAATGCGCTCCATCAACTCACCTGCCGCAGAGTAGTTCTCGCTAATGCGTCGCAGAGAGTTCTCCGCCTCACGCAGAGTGGTCAATACGCCCGTAACCTCCTCGTCTAACGACTGCGTTACTCGCTGTAAAGCCTCGCTTATAGAGTCGGCATTTTCGAGTGTGCGCAACTCTGCCTCCAACACCTCAATTTCGCCTTCACGAAGATTTGCACCACGCAACTCCTCCACCTGATGGCGCAACCAATCCTCCTCGTCGGCATTGCGCTTTGCCGCACTCTTCAACTCCTCTAACGCCTTGCGAGCCTCCTGCAAAACCATAAAGGCCTCACGATACTCTGCCAACAACGCCCCATTGCCCGCTATCGTATCAATAGCGTGAATGCGGAACTGCGGCGAGGAGAGGATAAGGTTTTGATGTTGCGAGTGAATATCAATAAGGTAGGCTCCCAACTGCTTCAAGTCGGAGAGTTGTACCGGCTGGTCGTTCACAAAGGCACGGCTCTTGCCACTTGGCGAGATTGTGCGACGGATAATTGTTTCGTTGTCGTAGTCGATATCCAACTCCTTGAAAGCCTCCTCCAAGCCAAGTCGTGCAATATCGAACTCTCCCTCAACCACACAGGCACGAGAGTTATCCTTGATTGCTGCGCTATCGTTCTTGGCTCCGAGCAACAACGCCAAAGCACCCATCAAAATCGACTTTCCGGCTCCCGTTTCGCCCGTAATGATATTGAGCGAGGAGTCGAACTCGATTTCGAGATGCTCGATTAAAGCGTAATTCTCAACAACCAATCTGCGCAACATAGTCTGCCTATTTTAGGAGTTTTTCTATTCTGTCTGCGATACGCTCGGCAACCTCACTCTTCGCAAGGAGTGGCAACTCCTCACGCTTCGAAGCGTCGATAAACGAAACCTTGTTGGTGTCGCAACCAAAACCTGCACCATCGTCACGCAACGAGTTCAAAACTATCATATCGAGGTTCTTCTCGGCAAGTTTCTTCTCGGCATTCGACTGCTCATTGTCGGTTTCGAGTGCGAAGCCCACAAGTTTGCGTGCGCCCTTCACCTTACCCAACTCACGAGCAATATCCTTCGTCTTGCGGAGTTCAATCGAGAATGAGTCGTCGCTCTTCTTAATCTTCGTGGCGCTGACATCTACGGGGGTGTAATCTGCTACCGCTGCGCACATCACTGCGCAATCCGAGTGCTCAAACTCCCTGACCGAAGCCTCGTACATCTCCTCTGCCGAGAGAACATCTACACGGCGAACACCTTGTGGCGTTTGAAGTGCGGTCTTACCACTTACCAAGACCACCTCGGCACCTCGCCTGGCGAGTGCATCGGCTATGGCGTAGCCCATCTTGCCGGTCGAGTGGTTCGAGATGTAACGCACTGGGTCTATCGCCTCGATAGTAGCACCTGCGGTAACCATAACTCGCTTACCTGCCAAGGTCTGCTTCGCCTCGAACATCTTGTTGATAGCCTCAACAATCTGCTCTGGCTCCATCATTCGACCTTTGCCCATCAAGCCACTTGCCAACTCGCCCTCTGGCGACTCCAAAATCACAACGCCACGCTCACGCAACTTTGCAATGTTCTCCTGCGTAGCCTCGTGGCAGAACATATCGCAATCCATAGCGGGTGCAACAACGGTCTGACAACGAGCCGAGAGGTAGGTCGTAAGCAAGAGGTTGTCCGCAATGCCATACGCCATCTTGGCGATGGTGTTTGCTGTTGCAGGTGCTATGAGGTAGCAGTCTGCCCACTCTCCCATAGAGATATGCGAATGCCAATCGCCATTTTCGGGGTTATAGAACTCCACAGCGATAGGATTTTTCGACAATGTAGCCATTGTAACGGGTGTAATAAACTCCTTGGCTGTCGGAGTCATCACAACCTTCACTTCTGCTCCTGCCACACGCAAAAGACGACAAAGCATAGCCGCCTTATATGCCGCTATGCTTCCGGTTATACCGAGCAGAATATGTTTGCCCTTCAACATCTTATTAAAGTTTTAGTAAAACTCTTCTCACTCCATTAAAAGTCGTATAACAAGTGGGATTTCAAGGCTTGCGAGGCGTTGAGTGCGGAGCATACTTAGCGTATGTGAGCAACTCAACGACCGAAGCGTAACGCAGAAATCACCTTGTTAGGCGGCTTTTACTCCTTGCCGTCACGGAAGTAAATCTCGTCATCGAGATACTCCTCGGTAGCGATAATTACCGGCTTCGGAAGACGCTCGTAGTAGCGAGAAATCTCAATCTGCTCACGATTCTCGAAAGTCTCCTCCATAGTGTCGGTAGGCGACGAAAAGTCTGCAAGTTTGCGATTCAACTCGCTCTTCAACTCTGCTGCAATCTGATTTGCACGACGAGCGATAACATTGATGCTCTTGTAAACATTACCTGTCTCGTGGTCGAAATCTACGAGTTTACGAGTAACAGTGTTGTTCGGAATGTTCTTCTTAATCTCCATCTTTTTATTGTTGTTTGTCTATGTTGTTTTTATCCAAATAATCTTTTGCCTCCTTGGTGTAGCGCTCCAACTCTTTGCAACGCTTCGACTCAGGGAACTCGTTGATAAAAGAGTAGTACGAATCGAGCAAATTGAGGTAACGCTCTCCCTTCTTATCCTCCACAGAGTTGTGCGCCAAGCGGTAGTTCGACACCGCTATCAGGTAGAGAATATCCTCACGATGCGGAGTGTCGGGATACTCCTTCAACGCATTGCGCAGAGCAACCACTGCCGACTTATAGCGCTGAACCTTGTAGTAGGTATAGGCGTTGAGGTAGGACTTCTCCTTCAAACGCTCAATCAACTCGGTTATCAAATTCGAGAACGCCTCCACTCGCTTGGAGTTAGGATAACGCTCTACAAACTCCGAGAATGCCACAATAGCCTCACGGGTTACGGTCTGATCTCGTGTAGGGTCGGGAGCGAGGTAGTAGTGGCACATCGCCAACATCGCCTCGGCATCCTCGATAAATATGCTACGGCCATACTTGCGACGGAACTCATCGAGACGAGTGGTTGCCTCCACATAGTCACGACCTTTGAACTTGCTTCGTGCTCCGAAGTAGGCAATTGAGTCCTCCTGCATATTTCCGACAAAGTAGGCCTGACAAGCATCGAACAAGTCGCCTGCCTGACGCCACTTCTCACGCTCGTAATACTTCAAAGCCTCCGAGTAGATAAGGTCTGGATCGGCACTCTTAACGATACGGTGAATTCCCACCTTCTTACCACTCTCCACAAGGTCACGCACACTCCTCTTCTCCGACTTTGCAAAAGCCGAATTTGCCACCAAGCAGAGCAATAAAATCGCTATTATTGAGTGTAATCTAAACATATATTCCTCTCTTCTTTCCCTCTCTTCTCGCACGCATATGCGTGCTAAATCGTGCAAAGTTATAACGAATTAACGAAAATCCCAAAATAAAATTGCAAAAGAGAGTAAAAGTATAACTTTTACCCCCTTTTTCTTCGATTTTTAGACCAATTAGCGCAAAACACCCTGGGCAATCAGCCACTCGGCAATCTGCACGGCGTTCAGTGCAGCACCCTTCTTAATCTGGTCTGCTACACACCAGAACGAAAGACCATTCTCGCAAGTCAAATCCTTGCGGATGCGACCTACATAAACAGGCTCTTTACCTGCGATAAACAACGGCATTGGATACTCCTTCTCCGACGGATTATCAACCACAACAACACCCTCCGACTCGGCAAATGCCTGGCGAGCCTCCTCAACCGAGATTGGGCGCTCGGTCTCTACCCAAATGCTCTCCGAATGGGCACGCATAACCGGTACTCGCACGCAAGTTGCCGACACTGCAACATCCGAGTGCATAATCTTCTGCGTCTCGTTGTGCATCTTCATCTCCTCCTTGGTATAACCATTATCGGTAAACACATCGATATGTGGTATCACATTGAAAGCCAACTGATAAGCAAACTTCTCGACCTTCGCATCCTCGCCTCTTGCCAACGATGCGTGTTGCTCCTCCAACTCTGCCATAGCCTGCGCACCAGCACCACTTGCCGACTGATAGGTCGAAACGTGAACTCGCTTGATGTGCGACAACTTCTCGATAGCCTTCAATGCGACAACCATCTGGATAGTGGTACAGTTTGGATTTGCGATGATACGACGAGGTGCGTTCAGAGCATCCTCGGCATTCACCTCTGGCACCACCAACGGCACATCCTTATCCATTCGATAGCAACTCGAATTATCAATCATCAAGCAACCATATTTTGTAATTGTCTCGGCATAATCTCGTGAAATAGAGCCACCTGCCGACACCAATGCAAGGTCTATATCCTTGAAATCATCGTTGTGTTGCAACTCCTTGATTACAATCTCCTTACCACGAAAAGTGCGTGTCTGTCCCGCACTGCGTGACGAGCCAAACAATACCAACTCGTCGAGTGGGAAGTTGTGCTCATCGAGTATCTTCAAAAACTCTTGTCCTACGGCGCCACTTGCGCCAACCACTGCAACTTTCATAATTTTCTCTTGTGTTTATGTTATTACTAATTTTCTATCTTATTCTTTCATTTGTTCGTTACTACTCGTTACTCACTATTCAAAGAACTCGTCTTGGGTTGTTGGCTGTGCCGAAGTTGGTGCTACCGCATCTTCGCACTCCACCATCTGCCACGAGGCCGGGCGGGTAAATTTATCCGTCTTATTCACATTTATATTAGGATCTTTGTGCAACTTGCGGAGGAAGTCGCCAACAATAGGCAACGCCATAACCGAGCCCTCGCCACGACGACCAAGTGTAATGGATTGATCCTCGGCACCAACCCACGCTCCTGCAACAAGTTTTGGCGTAATACCCATAAACCAGGCATCTCTGTTTTCGTTGGTTGTACCTGTTTTACCAGCAATCTCAACCCCCTGCATATCGTAGCCCCAAACCATTCTACGACCAGTACCACGAGTGATTACATTCTGCATCATCGTGAGCATAGTGTATGCCGACTCCTTGCTGATTGCATCCTGCGAGGAGGAGGAGAACGAAGAGATGAGATTGCCCTGCTTATCCTCGATGTGAGTTACAAAAATAGGCGAGTTGTATACGCCCTCATTCGCAAAGGTCGAATAGGCGCTAACCATCTCATACACATTCGATTCGAAAGTTCCCACACACAAAGCATACACAGGATCGATAAAACTCAAAATACCCATATTATGGATAAAATCTGCCACCGCCTCGGGTTGCTTTGCCTGCTTCATAACCCACGCCGAGTAGTTGTTGCGAGAGTGCGCCAAACCCCAACGCAGAGGGTGCAAGACTCCATCGTATTCGACATTTCCCGACTCCTTTGGCGACCAGGCTGCGCCCACCGCAGTTTCGATTGTTACTGGGAGATTTGGCACCATAGTACAAGGTGTAAGACCAAGGTGGTCAATAGCAAAAGTGTAGACAAATGGCTTTACAGTAGAGCCAATCTGACGCTTGCCCTGCTTTGCCATATCGTACTTGAAGTATTGGAACGAAGGGCCTCCAACATACGCCTTGACATAACCCGTCTGTGGCTCCATTGCTACAAACGATGCACGCATAATGCTCTTGTGATGGATAATCGAATCACGAGGAGTGAGCAGTGTGTCGCACTCACCGTTATAGGTAAATATCTTCATTCGACACTTCTCGTTGAAACTTGCATATATATCCTTCTCGTGTACACCTGCCGCCTTCATATTGCGGAAACGATCCGAGTTGCGCATTGCTCGTTTGATAATAGCCGCTTCCTCCTCCTCGGTTATATTCTGGAAGAGTTTGCCCGTTTCACGCCATTGCTTATCCATAGTTGGCTGTATTACCGTCTGCATCTGCTTCTGCAACGATGCCTCGGCATACTCCTGCATTGTGGCATTTATTGTGGTATATATCTTCAAGCCATCACGATAGATGTCGTAAGGTGTTCCGTCAGCCTTATGGTTTTTATGACACCAGCCAATCAGTGGATTTTCGTCATACTCCTTGCACGCCTGCTCGTAATCCCAAGTGGTGTAGTAGTTGCGACGCTTTGGGCGTTGTGCATTCATCGTCAGACGCAACATCTCACGGAAGTAGGTTGCTCTACCGTAGTTGTGCGACACAGGGCGATAGTTCAATGTTATAGGCAATGCCGCCAGCGAGTCGTACTGCGCTGGGGTGATACCGCCTGCCGCCTCTATTCGTTTGAGTACGGTATTGCGACGACGCAACGAGTTCTCTGGATTGCGCACCGGCGAGTAGCGAGTAGGAGCATTCACCACTCCTACCAACACAGCCGCCTCTTGGATATTCAACTCGGCTGGTGTCTTGCCAAAGAAGGTTGTTGCAGCCGACTTTATACCAAACGAGTTAGAGCCATACTCCACCGTGTTGAGATACATAGCGATAATCTCCTCCTTGGTGTAGTTGTATTCGAGTTTGAGCGCTGTAATCCACTCCTTCAACTTCGACACCACAAGTTTGGCGGTGCGAATAATTTTGTTGTCGCCACGCTTGCCACGAGGGAAGAGGTTTTTCGCCAACTGCTGTGTAATGGTGCTACCACCACCCTGCGACGAGCGTTGCAATGCGATGGTCTTGACTCCCACACGAGCCAACGACACAAGGTCTATACCCGAATGGGTATAAAAACGAACATCCTCGGTAGCAACGAGTGCCGCAGCAATAGGTGGCATCTCACGACCTGCCACTCTAACGAGTTGCGTAGAGTCCTGCGGGTAGAGGTCGGCATACTGCACATAGGAGCGATTTTGCACAAAGAAACTACCAATAACCTGACCATTGTCGGCATAGACCTCGGTAGCAAGGTTGCTCTTTGGATTTTCGAGTTCCTCGAATGAAGGCATTGTGCCAAATACACCAACTGCCGTAAGTGTCAACATTGTTGCGAGTATCACGATTGGAGTCATCGCTATAATCCACATCCACTTCACAACTTTTCTGCGCTTACTGCTCTTTTTCACAGCGCCTCTCTTTGGTGAGGTTTTACGAGTTGTATTCTTCTTTGTCTGCATAGTCTTATCTGTTAAAATGGCAATCCAAAGCCCGCCGTTATAAACGGTTTCTTCTTGCCGTGCGGTTGATATATCGAAAGTGTAAATGATGTTGTTGCTGCGTCAGGCATACGGAAGAGGTTGAAATCCACCGAAATATCTCCTCCGTACGAGAAGATGCGGCTTCGTCCCATCTTTGTTGTTACGAGTCCTGTTGCACCATCCAACACCGGGTATTTATAGTCAAATGAGGCGTAGTCAAAACCCACATTTAGGCGTACTCGCTTGAAGTGTATCACAGGGCCAAAGCCCATATCGGGATACCAAACTGGCAGTGCATAGTTTATTGAGGTTGCCACATAGTTGCGGTTCTCAATCTCCGAGGTGTAGAAGCCTCGTGGCACAAGCCTGCCCGAATGGAAAGCGAGATTTGACAAGGCGTTTTCGTTATTAAAACCCTTAATCGAGGTTTGGTATGCTGCCGCCAACGACAATGAGTGGTGGCGCACAACGCCTGGGAAGTAGAACTTTCCGTAGGCTGAAACGAGGTGGCTAAAATTGTCATCAGCAGGGTTAAGGGCGTAGTTCAACGATACAATCTGCCCCCAACGAGGCAAGAAATCTTTGTGTGCAAGGCGCACTTGATCTTGGAATCCAGCGCCAAACTGCAACAGATGCAAACCCTCCTTGTATCCAATTTTGGCGAGGTTGCTTACCAAGCCATCTTTTATGTTGAGGGAGAGTTTGTCAACCTTCGCCACCATACCATTCGAGTAGTTGTAACCTGCCGACACCTGCACAATGCGAGTGTGATAGCCCGCCTGGAAATATAGTGGCAACGATGCCATCATTCCGATATTGTAGTATTTGCCAAGTTCTGGCACTTCGTTCAGCACCAACTCCTCCTTGCCCGTAATTGGATTTTTGACATACTCCTCCTTGCCTCCCGGAAGTACCGCCTCGTAGCGACCATTCAGAGGATTGTAGAGGTAGGTATATGCCGAATAGAGTTGTTGCGTACCGCCGTATGTGGCGTTAATACTCAAATTTACACCCAGACCATAGTAACGAAATGCCCCCTTAAAGACACTACCCTCGTGAGCATTCCAGCCCCAAGTAAGGTAGCCGCTGGCTGTCGAGAGGATATTCTGCGACATTATCGTAGCGCCGAGATTGAAATCCAACGCACCCTCTTCGGCAAGGGCAAATGGATCGTACGACACCGGAGCCCACGAGTGGATATTGAAGAGGTGGGCTGCACCGTGGTAACGCCTATCTCGCAGAGGTTTTACTCCGCCCCGACGGGTTGCCTGCCCAAACTCTTTTGCCGAGAGAAGCATCGAGTCAGCACCAATAAAGCGCACGGTATCCAAGTTTATGGTATTCCACCTCTTTCGTTGTGGATTAACTATATTTTTTGGCAACCTCGACCACTCAATTCTCGGCAAAGTATCACGCTTTACCCCCTGCTCCGCAATGTGGTAACCATAGCGATCGTAGGTGGTCATCACTACGCCCTTTTCGGTAGGCATCGGCGAAAATGAGCCATATGTCGAAGCCGATATGCGATACTCGGTCGAGGTGCGGAGGTCGTAGCAATGCACCTCGTCTTTGCCCGACTGGATAGAGCCGAAATAGAGGACACCATCTTTGGCTCGGAGGTCGCTCAAAGTGATATATGCACCTTGGGTTATATGCTCAATCTCCCTATTCTTGCCTACCTTGCCGAGCCACATACCGCTGTCGTCAGTGGCAATAAAGTAGAGCGCACAAGTGTAGTTGTCGTATGCTAAACCGTGAATTTCGATGCCCTGTGGCACTGGCACAGAGAGGTAGAGAGCATCGTGGCGCAGAGTTGGATTTCCACGCATAATGCTATATATACCACTCGGCGCATACTCCACCCAAGCCAACTCGTACTCGCTAATTGGGGTTGCATAGAGTGCCTTATCCTTGCTATGCACTGTTCGGGTGCGACCTCGCTCCAAATCCATATAGCACAACTTGGAGTTTATGCGCTCGGCAAAGAGCAGACTGCGACGATACTCTGTCCACCAAACTCTACCACCTACAACCTCGCTTGGGCGAGTCGAAATAGTTCCCGTATAGGCGATATGTTTATCTCGGCGAGTGAGTTTGTCGGTATAAACGAAGGCACTTGGGCGGTCGAGCATCTCTCGTACCGACAAAACAGTAGCCTCATCAATATATTGCGGATAGCCATATTGTGTATACCCCTTTTTACGCTCGGCAGAGAGTTGCGTAGAGGTGTTAGGCTGGTATGGCAACGAATTCCAATGTGCACTCAAATCGGCAAAGGTCTCTCGGAAGAGTTTTGTAGTGGAGGTGCCATAGAACTTACGCATACCGACATAGGTAGTCGCCAACACATAAGGGTTACGCACCGAGTAGCGCACTATCTTATCCCAGATATTCTCGTTGTACTTGGTATTTGCGTAGGCTGTAATCTGATAGCCAAGGCGATAGTGGTCAGGAATATGCTCACGATACGAGCCACAGAACCATTTGTTTACACCTCGCTCCTGCGCTATGTTTCCCATTGCTCGGTAGTGCATCGTGAAAGATGGTTGCAACGCACGACCAAACGAGGACATCTGCGTCTCGGAGAGTGTTGCATCGCCCTCCAAGCCCCACAAAGGCATAAACAATAATCCTATGGTAGAACTCTGCTGACCGAGAATGTAACTGAAAAAGCGAACTACACCACGATTTATATTGTTGTACTGCACTGCGTGGCGATACTCGTGTGCTGCAAGTTGCTTCAACCACGGCATCGAGTAGCCACTCACCGCTGGCGACGAAAGAATTTCCACACGCTTTGGCAGCCACATCACCATACCATTCGACGAGAAGTTCTCCGGGTGGATGACAAATGGAATCTTCATTGGGCCGTGACGGAAGCCGAAGTCAATATCGGACTGCACCGCACGGGCGTAGTGCATCATCTTGTAGCCCAAAGTGCGGGCGGTATCGGGATAGATGACATTTATCTTCTCGCCTTTGAGTTCACGCCACTGCATATAGGTTGGGTCGGCACCCCACGAGTAGTATTGTGCCGAGGCGGTGTGCATTGCAAAAAGTGCAACAACAGCCAAAACTATATGCCTAACAAAAGCCCTCATTTAGACCTTCTTCGTTCTCGAATAACCCTTCTGAATAAGCAGAGTCGCAACACGGTCACGATGATCGCCTTGAATGATAATCTCACCCTCCTTGACCGAGCCACCTACTCCGCAACCCTGTTTCAAAGCACGACCTAAACTTTGTAAATCGTCTGTCGAGCCCACAAAACCCTTCACTACGGTTGCCACCTTACCGGCACGACCTTTCGTATCACGCCACACTCGCAAGTTCTGCTTTTCGGGCGCAAGAGTCTCTGCCTCCTGCTCCTCGCCACAATCGTATGTAAAGTCCGGATTTGTCGAATAGACCATTCCAAGTCGTTCTTTCCAATCTGCCATAATTTTTTACTCAAAGGCACAACTGTGCTATTAATGTCGCAAAATTAATAATTTTTTTGGCAACTCACTCAGTTTTTGTATATTTGTACACAAATATCACAAATCAGGTGGCAACTCACAGGGAACATAGGGAGCGAAAGCAAGAGGCAATTATCGAAAAATTGCGCAATCAGGCCTTGGCAAATAGCAAGGTTGACCTGCTCAATCTGCCCAATCAGTTGCCCATAAACGATGGTAAAAAGTTGGTGCGGGTATTTGTCGAAGGGTACGAAGATGTCGCCTTCTGGCGTGGCATATTCGACCACTTCACAAACCCATATCTCCGCTTCGAAATATCGGTACCAACACGCAAAGACCTCCCCAAAGGGAAAAAGGTTTTGCTCTCGATGGCAGACGATGCAAACGAGGAGTTACTTCTCTGTATGGATTCCGACTTTGACTACCTCTTCGATACGGAGAGTGAAGAGGCTCGAAAAATTGCGGAATCGCCCTATATGTTCCACACCTATACCTACGCCACAGAGAACTATTTGTGCTACGCTCCATCGCTCCACAATGTCTGTGTCAAGGCGGTTAAAAACGATTTACACATCTTTGATTTTGAGCAGTTTATGGCAGGATACTCCCGCACGATTTATCCGTTATTTTTGTGGTATGCCTACTCCGCCTCACGCAAGACTGAGAATGTTCTGTCATTGGCAGATTTCAAGGCTGCGGCACGCATCGGTTACCTCGATATCGAGCAAAATGGCGCAAATACAATCGCTTGGTTGGAGCGCAATGTTGCAAGGCGTATTGCATCGCTTGCAGAGGAGCATCCCGATATGGCTGCCGCCATTCCTGCCTTTGGCGAAAAACTGCGAGATAAGGGCGTTGAACCCGAACTTACCTACCTCTTTATGCACGGACACACACTGATGGATAATGTGGTAATGGTAGTGTTGGAGGGGGTATGCGAGAAATTGCGACAGATATCGCTCTCAAAAATTATTTGCTCCTCAAAAGAGGGCGTTGCACTCAAAAACGAGATGAGCAACTACACCAATACACTGCGTTCCATTCGAGATGTGTTGCTCGACAACGACAACTACACCTCCTCGCCACTTTACAAGCGATTGAAGGCGGATATTCAACGATATATCGATTTGACAATTTCAAACATAACAAAATAATAAGATGAAAAACAGATTTACTATTCTAACCATTGCACTGCTCGCCCTCTTCGGCACAGCAACAGCACAAACGGCAGAGAAACCTGCAAAGCGTAAGGTCTATATGAGTTACATATTGCACGGCAATATGAACTATGACCGCTATGTCCGCACAACTCTATGGCGTGATTTCCCTGTCATCTACGACAACTTGCTCACCTTTATGGATGAGCACCCCGACTTCAAGGGACAAGTACAGTTTTCGGGACAGACTCTCGGCTCGTTGCAGCAGGCTGCACCCCACGTTCTCGACCACGCAATGCGCATTCGCAAGCGAGGTCAGTTGAACTTTACGGGAACATTCTACTCGGAGCCGGTGAATGTGAATATGGATGGCGAGACCAACTACCGTTGTGCGCTTTTGGGTACTCGTATGGTGGAGGATTACATCAAGGACTTTACCGATGGTTTCTACCTCCAAGAGCGTGCTTACCACCCACAGTTGCCTTGGATTTTGAACAAGTCGAGCGTATCGTGGACTCCGGTTATCACAAACGACGATTCGTGGCGACCATTCCGCCTGACCGGTGCTGATGGAAGTTCTTCGATTTGCGTTCCTATCACCCAAAGAAGACCTCTCGAAAAGGTTGTTGTTGCACCAGCAAATAGCCTTATCGTAATCGAGGAAGATTACGAAATTCCGCAAAAATTCAGTCGCACCTATGCACAGGTTGCAGAGTTCAACGCCACAAACCAAGAGGTTGAGGTTGAGTGGATTACAGTTAAAGAGTATATCGCAAGATTTGGCATCGCCGACGAGAAATATATTGACCACTCGGCAAAGGCGAGCGACCTCGCACACGGAACCTACTCTCGTTGGACTGCTGACCCTCTCGACATCATCGTTCAGGACTACACAAACAAGGCTATGGCCGATTTCCGTGTGGCAAATATCGTAGATGCGGTGTTGCGTTACTTGAAGGGCTGGCGCACCGACAAGGAGATTTCGGAGAGCGATCTCACCACAATTTGCGATCCACTCGCTTGGAATATCGAGCGTGCGGACCTCTACCCTACCGTAGAGCCTAAATACCTCGCTCGTGAGGGTAAAGTAACCACCCTTTCTCGTGCCGAGCACCTCCTTTTATGGGCTGTAAATAGCGACTCGAAGGGTTGGTATCCTCTCTACGAGAAGCGTAGTGAGCGAATCACATCGTTGAAGAATAGTTCGGCTTTGTCGCACTCAATCATCAACGAGGCGATGGATAAAATTGCCGAGAAGGTCAATTTGAAGGGCTACGACAAGTACTTTATGGCTCTCTCGATGGAGCAGAGTGGCGCAAAGAGCATAACCCTCACAACCGACCGCCCATACACCATTTTTGACTACGCATCGGGAAAGGCTCTCAATAGCCGATGCACCCGCACTACCGAAGGCTATTCAATTGAGTTCGAAGCAGATATGCCTGAATATGGCTACGCTATTTTCGGTGCAAAACGCATCGAGAAGGCATCAATCAAGGAGTGGAAAGAGGGCAACGCTATCTCTTTGGGCGACATCTCGGTAACAGCATCAGAGGAGAAGGTTATCATCAACGACGGTGGTCGCACCACAGAGTTGAGCCTTGCACCATTCCAGATTAAGGCATTGGCAGAGATGAAAGATGGCCGAGGCGATGGCGAGTGGCGCCCTGCAAAGCAGTATGGAGCAACACGCACCAAGGTGTGTGGTGCAGAACTTGTTGTAGAGCGTCAGATTGATTGGTTGGTACATATGCAACAGCACTTCACAATCGAGGATGGTCGAGTTCTCTGCGACATCTCGTTCACCGCACCGCACCCAACCGTTATCCGTCGCTTGGGCGGCAAGGCTCGTTCGTTCGACCCACAAGGTCTTGACCTTATCATCAACACAGGCAAGCCTTGCAAGACTGTATTCGATATTCCATTCGGTATGAGCGAGTACACCAAGAGTGGTGTAGGACACTTCTGTATGTTGAGTATGTGTGCTTTGGAGGGTAACAATGGCGGAGTTGTTGTTACACCTTGCACAGGTGAGCAGGGATTCTCGGTAGATGCCGACAAGGGCGAGATGACTCTCTACCTCGGTGCTTCGACCGTTTCGGGACCTATTCGTGATGTGAAGATTACATTCGTAACACCAGTAAATGTTAAGCAGGAGCCAGCGTGGTACCTCGAGCCATTCCACGGTACATACAACCACTCTATCGTATTCGACAGTTACAATGGCACTTGGCAGAAGAGCAACGCTTTCGAGCAGGTTCGCAAGGTGGTTGCACCTATATATATTCGTGAGTGCGTACCTGGTGCAAAGGTGGCAAAGAGCAACGCTATGGCACCTCGAATGTCGCTTATAGAGTCGTCAGCCGAGAATGTGGAGATTACATCTGCCGAGGTTAAGGATGGCAAGTTGAGTGTTCGCTTCAACGAGCGCACAGGCACAAAGAGCGCCGTAAAACTCTCTACTCCAAAGGGTGGCGTAGAGTTCGAAATTCAGCCATTCGGCATTGTGAATAAGAGTTTGTAGAGTCGATTTGACACTACGAGAAAAGGTTGCCTTCATCGGGCAACCTTTTCTGCATCTATATAACTTGCAACGATTTACAACGGCTTCACATAACGCACCGTGTCGGGTGTAAGTTGGCTGATGATGAAGTCATCGCACTCCACATATTTGTTGAGCAACTCGTCGTTGTAGTGGCGAATTGTCAAGAGTTCCACCCTCTCGATAATCTCGGTGTTGAAGCCCTCCTCCTGCAAGGCGGTAGCAACCTCCTCCAAGTGCCAACTCGACTCCACGCACAAGCCCAACTCTACGGCGGTGTTGTGGATAAGGTTGGTCTTGATGCGGAAACGCTCCAAAGTGGCAAAGATGATTGGGAACTTCTCCTCCAACACGAACGATAAATCTCGTGAACGAAGTCGCAAGAAACTCTGATTGCGCTTAACGATGATAATCGGTGTTGCAACCGTATCTGCCTTGCCGTCAATTACCGTTCCTGCGGCGTGTTTGTTGCCGAAAGGTTTTACATACAACGGGATATTCTTGTTCTGCAACGGCTTGATGGTCTTGGGGTGGATAATCTGCGCACCGCTATATGCCAACTCGATGGTATCCACATAGTTGAGGTGGTCAATCTTCACTGCATCGGGGAAGATTTTAGGGTCTGCATTCAAAATTCCATCCACATCCTTCCACACGGTCATCGACTCTGCGTTGAGGATATTTGCAACAACCGCAGCCGAGTAGTCCGAACCCTCACGACCGAGAGTAGTTGTGGTTCCATCGGGTGCCGAGCCGATAAAGCCCTGACCTACGAAGATGCGACTCTCCGCACCTGCGCAAGCACGGCGAAGCGGAGTCTTTGACTCCTCAATCAACACATTTGCATCCTTGTGGCGAGCCTGCGTGAGGAAGCACTTGCGCATATCAATCCACGAGTTTTTTACCCCCTCCTTGTTGAGGAATGCCGAGATGATAGTTGTCGAAACCAACTCTCCGTAGGCTACGATATGGTCGTACCACTCCTCGGCACGACTGCGCTCGAACTCGTTGGTAGTCACAGCCTTACGCAAAGCCTCAAACAAGGCATCTACCTCCTCGATGTGGTGCTCTGTCGAGCCAAAGAGGTCGGCGATAATGGTATAGTGGTATGCTTTGATTTCGGCGATTTTCTCCTCGCAGAAGGCAGTGTTGCCCTTACGCATAGCGTCGAAAACCTCCTCCAAAGCGTTTGTTGTCTTACCCATTGCCGAGACGATAACGAACAACTCAGCCTCGTCGCGAACAATATTCAAGAGGTTGCGAACTCCCTCGGCGTGACGCACCGATGCGCCACCAAATTTGTAAACTTTCATACGATTAGTCTGTTACTTTGGGTGCAAAGATAATAAAAAGACGAGAGACGAAAGACGAGAGACGAGAGATTTTTTGTTTTGGGCGCAATTTTATAGGATTAGATGGGAATGAATGGGATTCGCACCTACGGTGCTTAATAGGATTCGATAGGAGTGCGCCTCCTACTCAAGGGCGTAAGCCCGTTCCTATTAAGTCCTATCCAATCCTATTTGGCGCACAAAACACAACTCGTCATTCCGAGGCTTGGAACAAGCCGTGGGAATCTCCCTCTTTTAAATTAAAAACAATAATGAAGATTGCCACGAGCCTTGCGGCTCTCGCAATGACGGATATTTTATTTTCTATTTTTGGTTTAGTTTATCGAAAAATCTCTATCTTTGTGCTACATATTCGCCTAATCGCTATCGAACTACGACACTTGATACAATGGGCTGGTCTATAAATTGTCTTGTTGGGCAAGGTATCACTATGCGTGTACCTGCCTTGCAAAGACAATGGGATGTCGTAGTCCTTGATAGCGTGTAAGGTTTGGTGCACGCTATTTTTGTTTAATTTAAAATATAAGGTATTATGACGCAGTATTGTAAGTATTGTAAAAATTGTGGACAGTTGGTATTTGATCCGAACTCTGATTTATGTGAAAGATGTAAGAAGTCTGTATCATATCAGCAAGAAGCACATCAAGAGGTTGGTAACAAACCCAATGAAGATAATGGAGAGAATTTCATTATGGCAATTGCAAAAATCGAACTAATTCTCTCGTTAATTGGTGTTGCTGTTTTCTTCTTTGCAAGTGTTTCAATTGGGGATTCTTGGTTTGGTATGAGCAAAGCAGGTTATGTATCCCTCTTCCTTACCTGTGGAATAATAATCGCAGTAGCATTTTTTATGTTTTGCTTTATAAAGGTGTTTGTAAATATATCTCGCAAAGCAACAGCAATTTACGAACTATTAAGAGATAAAGTGAAATAGATTTTGGCAGAAGGTTATTTATGCGAATAGGGAGTTTAAGGACTGAACACAATCACTAAACTCCCTAATTTCTCTAATCTCATTAAAAAGCTAATGGCCAATGGCTAAAAGCCAAAACCCTAACGCCTCTAACGCCTCTAACGCCTCTAATACAACTCCACAAACTCCCACGAGTTACCCACCGCCTCGAGGTAGCGCAGGAACTCCCCTTGTGATATAACCACAGTGCCACGACTGTCGTTGGGGTGGAAACTGAGGCTCTCGGCACTCTCCAAGTTCTTGTCGAGGAAGAGGTGGGTGTGATTCTCCTCGTCGTTGATAAGTCCGAAGGGCGATACCGAGCCCGGCTCCAAACCGAGGTATCGCTCCATACGCTGTGGCGAGGCGAAGCTCAACTTACCCTGATGCAGACGCTTTTCGAGGTCGTGGATAGCCATATCTTGGTCGCAGTCGAAGCATACCAAGTAGTGGCGATTGCCCTTGTGGTTGCGGAAAAAGAGGTTTTTGCTAGGCACCGAGCCGTCATCGTGCCAATTCTGCTTGGCAATCTCGATTGTAGGCGACTCTGGGTGAAAATAGACCTCGTATTTAATATCGTGAGCATCGAGGAACTCAAAAACCCTCTTGCTGCGTAGTTCTAAATCTTCCATAATTTTTTGCTATTTTTGGGCGGAGAAAAATGGCATGCGCTCCCGATGGTCGCTGAATGGCAACGAATGGCATTCGCTCGTTTCTCTCGCTGAATGGCAAAGCGCCTGTCATTCAGCAGTCGTCAGACTGCGCCTGCCATTAAATGCCATTCAGGGCTGAAAGCCCGCATGTCATTAAATGTCATTTTATTGGCGCCAACTCCTAACTCCTATCTCTTATACTCTGTTCCTGTGTTCTCAAACACAAACGCAAAGACATCCGCTGTCTCCTCGATACGCTTCGAGGTTGGTTTGCCAGCACCGTGGCCAGCGTTGGTGTCGATACGGATAAGTACTGGGTTGTCGCCCTTGTGACAATGTTGCAACTCGGCAGCGAACTTGAACGAGTGCGCTGGCACGACTCTATCGTCGTGGTCGCCCGTAGTTACGAGCGTTGCAGGGTACTCCACGCTCTCACGCAAGTTGTGCAGAGGCGAGTACTTGATGAGGTAGTCGAACTGCTCCTTTACAGCCGATGAGCCATACTCCACAACCCAACCGTGACCGATTGTGAAGAGGTGGTAGCGAAGCATATCCAACACGCCTACTGCGGGCAAAGCAACAGCATATAAATCAGGGCGTTGTGTCATACACGCACCCACCAACAAACCGCCATTTGAGCCACCTGCGATAGCCAACTTTTTGCTTGATGTATAGCCCTCTTTTATAAGGTGCTCGGCAGCCGAGATGAAGTCGTCAAAGACATTTTGCTTATTCTCCAACATACCGCCTTTGTGCCACTCCTCGCCATACTCCGAGCCGCCACGCAAGTTCACTACAACCCATACGCCACCCTGCTCCATAAACATTGCTGCGGTGGTCGAGAAGCCAGGTGTAAGGTTGATTTGGAAGCCACCATAACCGTAGAGGTAGCAAGGGTTATTTCCGTCTAATTTCAAGCCCTTCTTGTGCGATACGAACATCGGCACACGGGTGCCGTCTTTGCTCTCAAAGAATATCTGCTTTGTTTCGTAACCTGAGCAGTCGAACTTCACCTCCGACTGGTGGTAGAGATACGACTTTCCGCTCTCGATATCATAACGATAGATGGTGCTTGGCGAGGTGTAGTTTGCCACGGCATAATAGACCTCTTTATCCTCTCGCTCGCCATCGAAACCACCCACCGAACCGATGATTGGCAACTCGACCTCACGCACAAGGTTGCCCTTGCGGTCGTATTGGAAAATCTTGTTCTGCGCATCAATCAGATATTGGGCAAAGAGATAGTCGCCCGCCATACCCACCGATTCGAGCAAATGCTCTTTTTCGGGGATAATATCATACTGCTTGCCCGTTGCGAGATTTACACCTAAAAGGCGATAGTTTGCAGCGCCCTCGTTGGTCATAACCATAACCTCGTCATTGTAGCAGTCGAGTATCATATAGTCGTAGTCGAAGCCCTTGAAGAGGGTGCGCCACTTGCGCTCCGAGGTGCGCTTGTAGAGCAACTGCGTACCGCTTGTTCCTGCCGAGGAGGTTACAAACTGCCACTTGCCGTCCTCACTCTCTCCACCGTGGTGGTAGTGGAGTGGATTTTTCTTATCCTCGAAAATCAGGACATCCTCCTCCTGCTTTGTGCCGAGGCGGTGGAAGTAGACCTTCTGGTTGGTGTTTTGTGCCGAATATACCGCATCGCCCTCCTTCGGTGCATCGTAGGCGCTATAATAGAAGCCTCGACCATCACGGGTCCATGAAGCGCCCGAAAACTTCACCCATTTGATATGGTCGGCGAGGGGTTGCATACTCTCGGTGTCCAAAACCTTAATCTCCACCCAATCCGAGCCAGCCGAGGCGAGGGCGTAGGCGAAGTATTTGCCATCTTTTGTGAATGTACCTGCGTGCAATGCCACCGTACCATCCTCCGAGAGGGTATTCGGGTCGAAAAATACCTCCTCTTCCTTGTCAGCAAGGCTGCGTTTGCGGTAGAGAACGCTCTGATTTTGCAGACCGCTATTGCGTGAGATGTAGTACCACTCGCCACGCTTCGATGGTGCGCTCTGCGAAGGGTAGTTCCACAACTCAGTCAGTCGCTCACGAATAGCCTCGCGCTGTGGGAGCGAATTGAGATAGCCGAAAGTTACCTCGTTCTGCGCCTTCACCCACTCGGCTGTGCGCTCCGACATATCATCTTCGAGCCAACGATAAGGGTCGGCAATCTCCACTCCGTGATAGTTGTCCACGACACCTTCACGCTCTGTTACAGGGTACTTTATATCCATAGTTCTGATGTTTTTCAAAATGGTTGCGCCACCATAAACGCCAGCGTACATAATGGCAAAAAAGAGCAAAAAACCAACGATGCTCTTTGCAAATTCCTTACGATTTATCTCCATTTGTTTAAGTTTTTCTTTGTGCAAATATAATAAAAAATCGTAAAGATGAGCGCCAAGTAATATGACATTTAATGGCAGGCGCAGTCTAATGACTGCTGAATGACAGGCGCTTTGCCATTAAGTGACCAACGGGAGCGAATGCCATTCTGCTACGCAAATAAAAAACTAATGGCTAAAAAAACGGCCCCCGCAGGAGCCGTTTTGCTATTTTGGTTGGTTGTTTTCGTCAAGGTCGTAGAGAAGTTCGACATCATCGACATACATCCACGAAGCATCACTTCCCGTGAAGTAATCGCCATAGCCCGAACAGGTGAAGGTCAGCAAGAGCATCGATGGCACAACCTCCGGATTAGAGTACTCGATAGGAATAGTCATCGTGTGCCACTCCTTCGTATTCTCTACAACCAATGCAGGGGTTGTGTCGCTATCGAAGTAGCCCAAACCATACACTCCTGCCGCAGTGCGAGGGTCGAAGAAGGTCTTTTCGTCGGCACTATATACACAGTGAGGCTCCTTCCAATCGGTCAAGCAGAAGAATACGCGTGATACATCGGGTTGCCCACCGACAATCTTTGTCTGCTTGCTACCAATGTGATACTCAACACCTGCCGATGCAGACTGATACTTGTTGTTGATAGTTATCCAGTTAATGCCACCACGAGTGTACTTAACCTTGAAACGCAAAGCAACAGGCTTTACATTCTCGTTGATTGGGCGACCAAAGTAGATTTTGGCATTTGTACCGAGAGTCTCGCCATAGTGTCCTACAAAGAGGTTGCCGGCAGCAAACTTCATTCCCAAGACATTCTGCGAGCCCATAAATGCACTAACCTCACCTGTTGAGTCGGCTGGTACATTTTCAGGGCTTGCGCTCTTGTATACAGGATAGGTGAGGTTATACTTCTCGCCGAGCGATGTACCGCCAGGGTTACCCGTAGCCCAGAACATATCCTGTACCGACGAGAATGGATACCAGCAAGGTCCCGCCTCGCCCGAAGGCAAAAGTTTCTGGTCGTTGGTGAACTTTGCCCACTCCTCCATCTGCGAATTTGGAAGTTGGTAGAGAGAGGCGGTTGTTACCTCGAAAATTTTCGAAGGAATCTCCGACAATCCCTCATCGGTCTGCGTATTAGCCCAGCCCTGCACCTCGTATGTAGCGCCCGACTCCAAACCACGAATTACTGCCTTTACAAAGCCGCTCTCCTTGCGGTTATAAGGGTTATTCTCATCGACAGCATACCAGTTTGACTGGGTGTCAATCCACTGCTCATCGCCCTTCTTGCGGTACTTAAAGACAATTTCGCTGCCATCGATAGCATTCGCCTTAATCCATATCACATTTGCTCCTGCACCGATATATTGGAACTCCGGCTCTGCCAAAGTCGGCACAACTACCAACTCCCATATTGTCGAACGGTCGTGAGCAACAACAGTGATTGTTCGAGTATGCTCCTCGTTAGCAAAGTCGATTGGCATATCGGCAACATCTGGATAGTTATATGTAGAACGAGGACCAAAGCGCAAATCGATAGTCTGCACATTGTCGAGAGGATAATCCTGACGACGCTTTACGATGGCACGATGTCCCTCCAAATCCCACTCGGTTGTTCCAATTTGACCATTTACAGTCCAGATGCGGTTGATGGTCTGCGTTGCAACAATCTTCCACTCGTAGGATTGGAAGTATGAGAGAGTGATATACTCCGGCTCCGACATATTTACAATGCGATTGGTCAAATCCTTCGACACAACAATCTGCGAAGCATCTGCCTCGTAATTCACATTTGTAACGACATCTGCGCCAAAAGAGATGGTCTTGAACTGCACCTGCTCGATATTTATCTCCTCGGCGAGAGGAATGGTCGCAGTGTAGGTCGAGCGGTCGAGAATAATCTCTCCACTTGCGCCCTCCACATCGAGCGAAGCGATATACAAATCGACCACTGGCTTTGGCAAGTCGTTCTTGATACACGAGGCGAGTGCCAATGCCGAAAAGAGTGTTATAATAATTCTTCTGTTCATTACTGCAATCTCAATTTTTGTTCGTTTTTCTTACTCCACAAATGTACCGTTACACCGATATTAATCTCGGCAATGTTAAGACGGAAGAGCAACTTGGAGTGGTTGCGAGTTCCTGTTGGTTGCATCTCGCCATCGAACTGCTTGATATGGGTATACTGCAAGCCTCCCAAGCCAAACGATACCGTAGCACAAACATTCGGGAAGATGTAGGCTGCAACACCAGGGTTAAAGTTGAACTTAACCTTGTAACTGTCGGAAATGGAGTTGCTCCACTCGTTATTGAACATAAAATCAAATTTCGAGCGACCATATTGTCCCTCCAACTCCAACTCGCCAAAGACTCCAAAACGACCACGACGGTCGAGAGGTACATAGGCACGGTGGAAGAGAGAGAATGAATAGGCATTACTCAAATAGCCAACACCTACACCATCGGTAGAGAACTCTATGCCGTTGATAAAGTTTCCGAGGTTGACATCTGCATTGTCGAAGTGGGCTGCTGTATGGGTATAGCCAAAGCGCAAACCGATAGCGAAATTATCACGGTAGAGGTAACCGACATACGGCTTAACCGACACTACCGAGCCTCCGAATTTGAGATTCTCGATAACAGTCGCCAACTCGCTGTCGTCAGACGAAAGTGTGCCATACGAGGCAGTAACACCGCAAATCCACTCATTCTTGTAGGCGAATACATTCTTGTCAATCTCACGATTTACACGATTAATCTGAATTATTCCACCCTTTGTTCTGTTTACTTTGGTGGTATCTCGTTGAAGACCGAGGAGAATACTCTGTGCCTCTGCCACCTGCGATACGCTCACCACAAGGAGCGCTGTCAATATCATAAATATCTTCTTCATATCTGCTCGGGTTTAGAGGTAAAACGATGCACCTAATCCAATGGAGAAGATGTTTACTTTAAAGTTCATTTGCGAAGAGGAGAGCGAGCCTGTAACTACCTGATTGCTTACCTGACGAGTATTCGAGTAGTTGAAGCCAAGCACTCCGATATTGACCTCGATTGCCATATTATTGGTCAAAAATGCCGAGATACCTGGGTTTACGCCGAGTGCTACATCAAACGATGTTGCGTATGTTCCGCTCAACGCACTGCTTGGTCCCGATGCCACTTTCGACTGCGAGCCTCCCATTGCCAAGCCGACCTCGGCAAAGAGTGCAAAGCGCTTGTTATTTCGCCCCAGCGGAATATACTTGCGCCACAACGCCTCGACATTGTAGGAGTGTTTGAGCGAGTAGAAGTAGGAGTTGTCGAGCGAAGTAATCGAAAGGCTTGCGTTGTCCAACTCGGTCAAACCTCGTGAATAGCCAAAGCGCACACCCACCAACGAGTTCTTCGAATAGGCGTAGCCCACAAGTGGCGACACCTTAAACTGATAGCCATTCGACTGAATATCCTCGACGATAAGGAACGAGTAGTTGTTGTTTGTGTGGGTTGAGTAGGAGATTGTTCCTCCGAACACCCACTGTCCCTTCGGCACAAACTCGGTGCGGATATTCGCAATACCACGATTTTGGCGGCGAAGCGAGTGGTTGTAGTAGGTGCTATCCGACTTTGCCACCTCTTGCGCTAATGCGACAGAGGGCAGAGCAAAGAGCGCCAACACCAATATCTTGAAAAATTTATTCATCTCTCTTTTGTTGCTACTTATTATATATTAGTAAACAAGTTCAATGTCGTCGATGTACATCCACGAGTCGCTACTACCCGTAAAGTAGTCGCCATAACCCGAACACGATGCGGTCAAGACGAGGTAGTTTGGCACTACGCTCTCATCCGTTCCCTCGACCTTCTCGAATGGGATATACAACTCGTGCCACTCGCTGTTGGTTTTATTCGACTCGAAATATGCCGTGTAGAGTACGCCATTGTAGCGACCATCGGTGCAGTTTCTGATGTTCTCCATACTTGGGCTAAATGTAGTTGCATCGGCATTGGTACTATCTACACAATGAGAAGCAGTCCAATTGCACATACAGCAGAATATCTTCGATAGGTCGGGATCACCCGAAGATACGCCTAATCCATTCTTACTTATATTGTTGATCGCTCCGCAGTTATACTTCACCCACACCTTGATACCCTTTGGCTTGGCATTGTACGAGAATGGCTGACCAAAGTATACAGTCGCACCAGGATTCGAGAGATTCATAATAGTTTTACCAAAGTATCCAACAAAGATATTTCCTGCTGCAAATTTCGTGATACCCAACACCGAAGCGACCTCCGAGTTGAGATATGCCGAATATCTGCCTTTCGAGCCAGGGCGAACATCTTCGTTTCTTGTGGTGAGAACAATACCCGCTGCCGACGAGCCCTCATTTCCGCTATCCCAATACTTGCTACCTGCTGCGAAAGGTTCCTTGTTCGATGCCCAAGTCTCCATATCGCCATTCGGAATTTGGTTGCCATCGGTGAGTGTAAATGATTTTGGAGCGCCCACATTCTTACCACCTATGGCAAGTGCATACTCGTAGGTATGACCTGGTGCCAAACCGCCAATAGTTGCGGTGTAGGTATTTCCGTCGCCATTCGCTGTACTACGAAGCCACTCTCCGTCGCCCTCACGATAGAGAATCTCTACGCTCGAAGGTGAGCCATAAACAGTTGCCGAAACCATAGATGAACAGCCAGCCCAAGCCATTCGCTCGTTAGCCTTGTTGTATGTATTCACACCCGGAAGAGTGTATGGCAACTCCTTGCGAGCCTCGCCTCCACTTGTATCGGTTACGCACAACTCGATAATCTGTGCGCCACTATTCAACGAGTAGAAGAAATCCTCCGAAAGTGTTACATAGAGTTCTGGTGTATTCAATCCCGTGAGGGTGATACCAGGCACACCCTCCACTGGATTGAAGACCTTATCGCCCGAAGTGAGTGTTACTGCGCAGAAATCTGCTGGCGATTTTGCCACATACTTGCGCTCGCCACCTGCATACTCACAAGGCAACAACTCATCGAAGCCTACACCCTTCAACTCTGGGTCAGGATTAAATGCGAGATGGTCATCACGCTCCTCAACGCTCTCATCTACTACGACATCCAAACCACCAAAGAAGCCACTCGCATCCTTTGAGAACTTGAACGAGAGTTTATAGCCCTTCTTCGGCTCGACATTCTCGATTGTGCCACTCTTATCAACTGGCTCCTGCTCGCCATCCTCATACTCGAATGTTCCGACAAAGTGCCACGAAAGGGTATTCACGCCCTCCGGCATAATGAAGAAGCCCTTCTTGCTCTCGGTATATGTGAGTTTAACTTTATCATCAGCCTTAACCTCCACGCTATAACCCTCGTGGAAGCCATCAACGATGGTCTGGTCGAAGATAATCTCAACAGGCACATTCTGTCTTGCTGCAACAATATCTACGGTTGCAGTATCGCCACCCTTGATTGCAAACTCCTTCTCGCCATAGTAGTATTGCTCCGCCTCGTTGAAGGTTGCCGAAACAACCTTTCCACTCTCAACTGTGGCGGTGTAGTTGCCCTCCAATAGCCAAATGTACTCCGGTTTCTGCATATCGGCCTTCGAAGAGTCGTACTTGCGCACGAGGGTCTGCTTGCCTGCTTCATTCTTGTAGATGCAGAGAGTGTAGTCACGCTGTGGCTCGCCCTCTGCTGTGCGTGTTGCAACATTAAGTATCAACACACCCTTATCGCCTGACGGAGTGTTGTTGCCACCATCATCGACCTTGCCGCCATTAACACACGACGCCAAAGCCAATGCGCACACACACAAACATATGTTGAATAATCTCTTCATCATCGCTATTACAATCCGTTAGATTTGAGCATCAACGATGGTGAAACAGTGTTTCCGTCGTTGTCGGTAATTGTGAAGTGGAAGTTGTGATCGCCGGCAAAAGCACTCAATGGCACCATAAAGTCAGTGATTGAGAATAACACCTCGGTCTGGTTGATAACCTCATCACCATACTTAAAGCCCAAGAGTCCGCCCTCGCTTGCAGGCTTCAACATATTCTTCAATAGATCCACCTTATCGGCTGGCAATGTTTGTGGATTATTATAATCGTACGACTTCTCAGGATAAGAGAGGTTGATGACATCAACAAGGCCTACATCCGCCAAAATAGGAGCCAACGCCGGTGAGTCGATATGAACAATCAACTCCTTGATACCATTTTTGGCACGAATGATAATCTCACCTGTGGTTGAAGCGTCGATAGTTACTCGTTTTGCTATATCGTAGCCAATCCACTCAACAGTGATAGGACTTTCACCTTCGTTACCACTACCTGGCTCTTTCCACTCCTCCTCTGTTACGAGGTCGGCAACATTGCAAGGAACAGTCTCGTCGATAACCCAATCACGGATAGTCGCACTCACCTCGATATTACCATCGGCAGCGTGCTCGATATAGAAGTGAATCTTGCTATGCTGACCAGCCTTAACATCACGCACCTCCTTGTTCATCTCGATGGGATTGAAGTTCGCCTCCTTGGATGGATCGGCTGCATAAGTTCCAGAAATATGCATTGAGATGGTGTTCAACACATTAGGAGCAACAAAGAATCCTGCACGACTCTCGCTGAGCGAGAATGTCAAAGTGTTATCGCCTACGGTAACCTCGGTTCTGCTCTTCTCGCCAAGGCGCTCCAACAAATCGGGCGCATACGACACCGAAACCTTAATCTGCATCAACGAACAAACCACCTCCGAGAGGGTTGTTGTCTGGTTACGCACAATCTTGAATGCCTTAGTTGTACCATATACAGGGCTATCCCACGCTGCACCTGGAACTTCGCCCGACTGGATTTTGAAGATGTAGTCGCCAGTCTCGAACTCAACCGCCTCGGTTGGGCGCTCTGCATACTTGAACGACATCACAACCTCACTCTTCTCGTTAATAATCGAGCAGTCGAAGTTATTTACATCTACCGAAGAGCGAGTTGCACGAACAGTTGGGTTTACACCCGCATCGGGCTGACTCTCGTCAATACGACAATCAATCGCAAGTTCCGAAATCGAGAGAAATCCCTTGTTCGAAATGGCATTGTCGCCTTCGTTGTCAAAAGAGAGTTTCTCTTCCGCACATCCAACCGACAAAAGTGCGGCAAAGAGTGCTACTACTATAAATTTTACAAGTTTCATATCTTTAAGTTTTTTTCTATTTCCAACATTATGCGTTTTCGTTCAACTCGAACTCCTGCTCGACAACCTCGACAATCTCACCATCGAATGTTACATTCACCTTGGCATTGCCGGCAGTCGAAAGGTCAAACACTACGGTATGACGGGTTGTAGGTTTGAGTGTTATGGTGCTTTCGAGGGTTGTAGTGCTACCAGTCTGGCGTACCGCCTCGCAAGTAACTTTCACCTCACCAGCATTCATAAAGAGCATCTCCTCTCTATTGGCCTCCCACGCTATACCCTTCACCTTGAACGAAGATTGAGGGAAGTAGCCATCGAACTGCTCGGTAGTCTCGATTGCGACAATCGAATTTGCGAGCACCACCTCGACATTTGCCTCGGCGGTGAGTCCATACATCGGCACATCGACGCTTGTCGAGCCCTCGAAATAAGGCTTCGACCACCCCTCTGCGCCCTTCTCGCCATACGAAAGGGTTACGCTGTACGGTGCAGAGGTGAATTTTAAGCCGCCACTTACTGCCTCGTTGAACTCGGCGAGGCTCGCCCAAGCAAAGGTGTTGTCGTTGCCAACAATCTCCACTTTGAGGTCATCTGCCTTTGGTACAAGGCTCTCGCTCAATACGAGTTTATTCTCGTTAGACTCGCTCACTTCGCTACGGGTTGCTACTCTGATGTCGATTTTGCCAAACTGAACATCTCCCTCCTCCGAGGTGTGGCACGCAGTCGCTACGATGGCAAGTGCTATTGCAAAAAGTATCTTTTTCATATCTCTTGGTCGTTTTTACTGTGCGATTGAAACCTTGATGTTGTCGATGTACATAAAGTAGCAACAGTTTGCTGCAATATGGCTGGTATTTCTATCGGTACATGGCCACCAAACAATACGAGTTGAGGATGTACAATTGCCGATATTGTATGATACCGTAGGGAAAACACTACTAAACGAACTTGCACCGAATTCACTTGCATAGTTGTTTGAAGTATGAGCAATAGAACATCTTCCGTCAATATCACCCTGATTATCTCCGTCGATTTTAGAAGATTCAGACTCGGTATGTGTGCCTATCTTGAAGAAAGAGTATTTGCTTCCACTATCATCATAGGTAAATCCTTTTGGTACATAGAAACCTGTGTCGAATGTTACCTTCAATGTAACCTTTGCACCAGATTTAAGTCCCTTCATTGCAGGGGTGTCCAAACGGCCGCAAATTCGCTCTACAACCCAAGCGCCAGACTGATAGCGGACATTGATACGAATGGATTGTCCTGCCTCGATTTTGAATCGAGAGGCATTCCAACCATTTGTTGACATATAACCATTCAGCAAGAAACCTGGGTGCCCTCCGGTCTCATTATCAGCCGAAGCAGAGAAATTATCGTGGTCTGCATATCCCTTTGCCTGCGAGAAATCCTCAAAAAGCAGGTATGGCACTGTGATAGCAGGAACGGTAGTTGTAGTGTATGCCGTAATGGTAGGCATTGTGAATTTCTGCTCTACAATAGCGTGTGCACTCTCAAATCGAGCCGTAAAAGTCTTGTTACCATAACTCTCATACTTACTATTTGCGATATTACCCTCATGATAAATCTCGTAACTGTTAGATGAATTTGTATTGAAGGTTGCGATGACTGCACCATTATTGTCAATGATTGTCAACTTCTGTATGGCCTCACCCAGATTGTTGGCACCAATAGAGAATCGAATAGTGGTTTTACGATAGATTTCAGGTATAACCAACGACATCGGCGTAATATGTCCCGCCTTTAACTCCTTTGACAATTGGAAGGTGCGCACCTCTGACAATTGTCCAAGAGGAGATATGGCGGTGAGTTTTACCTCGCCATTCATAGTGCCTGGCACAACAACTCCGTAAATAGTATCACCTACATCTGCCGCTTTATTGAGATTCAAGGTAAGAGTGTTATTACCACTACTAATCATAGGGTTTTCATTCGGTTTAGCCACATCGACTACAACATTACCTGCTACCGCAGACGGAAATTCGAGTTGTAATTTAGATACTGATCTACCGAATTTATTCTCCGCAATGGTCATCTTCAAGAGGTGAGTCTTGTGCTGGAAGTCGAGCGCAAGGTTATTGACCTTGTCTGCCGACAAAGCATCCGCCTTAACCGGCTCCGCAACCATAATGTCGTAGGCTCCATTAAACGAGTCGCCCTGCTGTACGGCAGGGAGAGTGTAGGTTGCTTTACGACCATTTATAGACTCTGGCTTTGGCGACACAGCGTAGTAGGTGTAGTTGCCCTCCACCAAAGAGTTGGCATTCGAGGTAAATACTGCCGACTGCAACGAGTGCCAGTAGTACATCATTTGGAACTCAATGCCATTGTAGACAAAACCACCTGTTGCATTCTCTGCCCACAAGGCGAAGGTGTCGCCCTCAACCCACGAAGTTCTGCCCTCTGCATCTACCGCTGTTCGGTTAATGCCGATGGGAAGACCAATCGAGAGTTCTGATTTTGCGATATTCACATCAGCACCACCATCGACGGCTGTCGAGCAACCACCGAATAGAACAAGTGCGAGCGCTATCGCCAAAAAGTAATTTTTCTTCATGATACTTCAATTAAAATCGGCACAAAAATAGGTTGGTTATATTTCATATAAAAATAATTTCAACGAACTGCCAATTTTTCCCCACGAATAGGGCATAAAAACAGAGCGAAGCCGAGCAAAAATCGCTCGGCTCCGCACTCTACGGATATATCAGACAAGTGTCTTAGTCTACCTTGATATCCTTGTTTACATTCTTGCAACCTGCCAATGCGTAGTAGAGCATATATGCAAGACCTGCAACGATTACCCAGTAACTTGTGAGGTAACCACCACCTGTCCAGTCTACAACTGCGTTCTGCAAGAATGGGAGGATACCTCCACCGCAAACCATTGCCATAAAGATACCTGCACCCTTCTCGGTGTACTTACCGAGGCCCTCAACTGCGAGGTTAAAGATACCACCCCACATTACCGAAGTACAAAGACCACAAAGAACAAGCAATGCTGCATTTACCGGAACCTCTGCCATACCGAAGCCTGCTGTACCCTTGAATACTGGGAGATTTACAACATTCTCTGGCGAGAGGAAAATTGCACCCAATACGAGAGCCAAACCAACACCCGAAACTGCCACAAGCATATTCTTTGCCGATACCTTTGCGCCGAGAGCAGCACCAGCCAAACGACCTACGAGCATAAGCAACCAATAGGTAGCGGTAACTGTACCTGCGATTGCCTCTGCGCCCGACTCAACATTCAAGCCACCATTCTGCAACCACTTCTGCAATACATTTGGAATACCAACCTCAACACCTACATAGATGAAGATAGCAACTGCACCAAGTACGAAGTGGCGGAACGACATTGGACCATACTCCGACTTCTCCTCGCTCTTTGCCTCAACTGCTAGGTTCTCTGGAATTTTAGTGAAGAGGATAACCACAAATGCAGCAGCAAAAATTGCCAAAGCAAGGTACATCAATGGGAATACTTGGCTAATATGAGCCTTCGCAATCTCTGGAACAAATACACCTGTCAAGAAGATAACTGCTGTACCCATCAACGAGTTGAACGAGCCACCCACCTGAACAAGTTGGTTACCACGATTACCACCGCCACCAAGTTTGTTCAACATAGGGTTAACCACGATGTTGAGCATACACATCGAGAAACCACCAACAAATGCTCCGAGGAGGTAAACTGTAAAGGCTGTCATACCTGTCAATACGCCTGCGATAGTCTGAATACCTACGCCGGTGAAGCCTACCAATACCGCAGCCAAAGCGGTGAATTTGTAGCCCTTCTTCTGCAAAAGATTTCCTGCCGGAATACCCATAACAGCGTATGCAATAAAGTTGCACAATACGCCAAGTGTAGCCATCCAGTTAGGAATTGTAATCTCCTGACCTGCAAGATAATACTTCAACACCTCGCCCATTGGCGATGCCAAGTTTGTGACAAACGAAACCATACCGAAGAGCAAGATGCACACGATAATCGCCGGCACATTAGAATTTTGTTTTTGTGACATAACTTAAAAAGTTAAAAGTTAATAATTAAAAGTTAAAAGTTATATTTTTATAAATACAAATTTTCGTTTTATCTATCTCTCTCTACGACATATTCGCAGAGGGCTAACAGAGCGTTGCGGTAGTCGCTCTCCTCGCAAACAGACAATGCCGACATTGCTCGTTGCAGATAGGCCTGTACAGTCTCTCGTGCAAGTTTCACGCCTTGATGCTCCTCGACTTTGTTCTGAATATACGCCACCGACTCCTCGCTCTCGGCACAGAGTGGCAAATGGCGCATAATCTCCGCCTTCTCCTCCTCCGAAACACGCTCCAAAACCTCTATCAACGGCAGTGTTATCTTGCGCTCTCGCAGGTCATTTGCCGCAGGCTTACCCGTGTTGTTGTTTGGCTCATAATCGAGAATATCGTCCACAATTTGGAACGCCATTCCGAGCATATTTCCAAATGTGCGCATCGCCTCAACCTTCTCGCGAGAGGCACCCACCGAGGTTGCTCCAACCGAGCCACACACCGAGAATAACGATGCTGTCTTCTTGTATATTATGTCGAGGTAATTTTCTCGTGAAGTGTCCATCTTCGAGGCGTGGTCGCTCTGGATTAACTCACCCTCGCAGAGTGTTGACATTGCGCCAATAATGTGAGTAAGCAGGTCATACTGACCACTTTGCAAGCCGATATTCATATTGCGTGCGAGGATGTAATCGCCTATAATCACGGCGTTGCGTGACTGCCAGCGAGCATTCACCGAGGCACGACCTCGACGGAGGTTCGATTCGTCAATTACATCGTCGTGAATAAGCGAAGCGACATGAATCATCTCGACCAACATTGCTGCCAGCATCGTGCGCTTACCGAAGTTACCCGTAGCCGAAGTTGCGCCCGCAGCGAGCATCACCACCACAGGTCGTAAGCCCTTGCCTCGTGACGAGAGGACATATTCGAGCATATCACCAATGAGTGTTCCCTCTGTCTCGCTAAAATTCTTGCGAACAAAGGCGTTAAACTCCTCGATTTTATCACCCAAAGGGCGACGAATTTGGTCCAATGTTGTAGCCATAATAGTCCTATATCCGAACAAAGGTAGTGATTTTTCGGGAGATTTGCCCTAAAAAGGGAATTTTTTTCTAACTTTGAGCGTTATTTATGCGCAAAGTATGAAAAATTTCAAGAATATATTACAAAAATTGTTGCCTACGGTAGTGGCAATTTTGCTCTTTGGAGTGGTGTCAGTCATCGGTTTTGCCCCACAATTGGAGGGGAAAGTGTTACCGCAACACGACATCCGACAATTCGACGGTATGAGCCGTGATATTCGTGAGTGCAGAGCCGACTTCGACGAAGATCCACAGTGGACAGGAGCGATGTTCGCAGGTATGCCTGCCTACCAAATCAATATCAAGTATCCGGCACAAATCATCAAACGCACAGTCGACTGGGTACAATCGCTATTTACTGCACCTGCCTCGATGGTATTCTTCGCTATGGTGGCGGCATTTGTAATGGCCCTGCTGATGGGTATGTCGGCGTGGGTTGGATTGATTATCGGCTTGGCATACGGTCTTTCGACCTACTTCTTTTTAATCATCAGCGCAGGACACATAACAAAGATGTGGGCATTGGTTTATGCCCCTGCAATGTTGGGTGCCATACACTTTACATTGCGCAGAAATATGTGGCTTGGAGGCGCTCTGACGGCACTTTTTGCCTCGTTGGAGGTTGGCGCAAATCACCCGCAAATAGCCTACTACTTTGTGTTGGCTGCGGCGGCACTCTTTATCTCGGAGGTAGTATACGCCATTCGTGAAAAGCGATATGTTGACCTCGCAAAACGCACCGCAGTGTTGGTCGGTGCTGCAATTCTGGCTCTTGGAGCAAATTTTGCACCACTCTACTACACCTTGCAACACACCTCCGACACGACACGAGGGGGTAGCGCATTGGCAGAGAAGAGCGAGCGCAAAGGACTCGATATTGACTACGCCACAGCGTGGAGTTATGGCATAGACGAGAGTTGGAATATGCTTATCCCCGACTTTATGGGTGGCGATTCGGGTACAACATTCTCTCGCAATGGCGAGGTGGCAGAAACACTCGACGAAATTGGCTTGGATAAGCGAGTAGCACAACAACTACCAACCTATTGGGGTGAGCAGCCATACACAGCAGGCCCAACCTACCTCGGTGCGGTGGTGATTTTCCTCGCACTGCTCGGATTAATTCTGGCTCCAAGTCGTGAGCGTTGGTGGATTTTAGCAGCGACAATTTTGGCAATTTTGATGGCGTGGGGCTATCACGCAATGTGGTTTACAAAGTTGTGCTTCAACTATTTACCTCTCTATAACAAATTCCGTGCTGTGTCTACTGCCCTGGTGGTTGTGGAGTGGAGCGCTCCATTGTTGGCAGGTGTGGCGTTATGGCAACTCGGCAAGCGATGGGAAGAGAAGAGATTGCTCACTCGTGCCGTAACTGTCGCTGCGGGTGTAACTGCGGGAGTGTGTCTGCTTTTTGCGGTTGCAGGCTCGGCAATGTTCGACTTTGGTCGTGAGGCGGATGGAGAGATGATGAGCGAACAGTTCCACTATATGTTCAAAGGTATGGAGGGTGGTGATGAATATATCTCCAAGGGGTTACACACTGAACTTGGCTACCAAACTGCCGAGGCTATGGCTATGGAGCGTGCCACAATCCTCTCGGCTGATGCTTGGCGATCGCTCATCTTCATTGTCGTTGCTGCGCTGATTATCTTGGGTGCATTAAGAGTGGATAAAAAGTGGCAAAAGTGGGCGATATGTGGCTTGGCAGCGTTGATTGTGATGGATATTCTACCTGTAAATCTTCGCTATGTACCATACGAAACATTTGTTCCAAAGCGCAAAACCGAAATCAAACCTTCGGCAGCCGACAAAGAGATTATGGCCGACAAAGAGTTGGGCTATCGTGTATTAAACCTCTCGGTGTCGCCATTCAACGATGCTACAACTTCGATGTTCCACCGCTCGGTAGGAGGTTATCACGGAGCAAAGATGGGACGCTATCAGGATTTGATTGATTACTACCTCAGCGACCTCAACGAGGGGGTACTCGATATGCTCAATACCAAGTATATCATCACTCGCAATGGCGAAGTGGTCGAGAGAACGACAGCAAACGGCGCCGCTTGGTTTGTTCAGAACATCAACATAGTGGAGAGTGCCGAAGAGGAGTTGGAGGCATTGGGTAAAATTGACCTCAAAACCACCGCCGTAGCCGAGGCTGGCGCTCCACGACCACAAATCGAAGGCAGAGGAGTAATCGAACTTGTGGAGTATCGCCCTAATCGACTCGTATATGACTATACGCTCACGGGTGGCACAGGCGTAGCGGTATTCTCCGAGGTCTACTACGACAAGGGGTGGCAGGCATACCTCGATGGCGAGCCTTGCGACTCGTTCCGAGCCGACTATCTCCTTCGTGCAATGGTTCTACCCGAAGGTTCGCACCGTGTTGAGTGGCGTTTCCGCGCTCCAAATTGGAGTTTGGCGGAGGCAATAACACTTATTTGCTCGATTTTGATTATCTTCGCACTCGCAATACCTGCAATTTTGAAATGTTATGGCAACTGCAAAAAGAAACATATCTCGTAGAGTACGCTTCTCGTACGCCACTTCGACTGTAAGTATGACACTCGTGTTATTCTTACTCGGAGCGATAGGCTTTATTATGGCAAACATCTTCACCACAACTCACCGTATGCGTGAGAGTGTAACGATGATTGTGGAGTTGAAAGAGGGGCTTTCGGAGGCGGAGCGTGATACCGTAGCGGTACGCCTTGCCGAGAGCAATATGGTCGCCTCGTTAAAGTTTGTATCGAAGGAGGATAAGGCTTCGGATAAGGAGTTCCAACGAGTCTTCAATATCGACATCAAGGGCGTATTGGGCGAAAATCCTCTGCCCGACTCGTACGATGTAACCCTCTCGGCTCACTCGTCAGACAAAGAGGGGCTCGAAACATTTGCCGAGGAGGCACGCAAAATTGAGGGAGTGTCGTATGTAACCTATCCGCAGAGTTTTATCGAGGAGATGCACTCCACGCTCGATGTTATGCAGTTTATTATGGCGGTGTTTGGCGGAGCACTTCTTGTGGTATCGTTTGTTCTGCTGAACAACACAGTGCGCTTGGCGGTATATTCACAACGAGAGTTAATCAATACATTGAAGGCCGTAGGTGCCACCAAGTGGTTTATTATGCGCCCATTCATTGGTCGCAGTGCCTTGCAGGGCTTTGTTGCGGGCATCTTCGCATCGCTCCTGCTCGGAGGTGCGCTCTATGCGCTCGACCACTTTGTGCCAGGCTTGGGCATCTTCCCTCGCTGGGAGGAGGCGGGTATCTTCGCCGGTGCAATAGTTGTGGTTGGCGTGGTGGTTGCAGTGGTTTGCACGCTGCCAGTAGTCAATCGCTTCGTAAATATGAAGGGGAATAAAATACATCTTTGCTAATATGAAAAATTGGTTAAACAAAATTGTCGCAAAATTCAATAGTGTGGGCGACAAACACGATAGCGAAATGCCGCTCACAATGCGCAACTATGTGCTGATGATTGTGGGTGCGGTAGTGATTGTTTTGGGCTTTGTGTTGATGGCAGGAGGTACAGTGGCAACACCGGAGGAGTTCTCGTACGATATATTCTCGTGGCGAAGAATTACACTCGCCCCAATACTCGTTGTCGGAGGTTTTGCATTCGAGATTTACGCCATATTGAAGCGATTTTAACCCCAATCCCATTGCAACAAAATGGCTAAACAGAGTATCAACAAGACCAATGCCGCTCGACTACTCGACAAGGCAAAAATCGCCTACGAGTTGATTCCTTACGAGGTTGACGAGAGTGATTTGGCTGCTACCCACGTGGCGGAGTCGCTGGGTGAGCCTATCGAGCGTGTCTACAAAACTTTGGTTTTGAAAGGAGATCGCAACGGCCACTTCGTATGTGTGATACAGGGCGACAAGGAGGTCGATTTGAAGTTAGCAGCCAAAGTTTCGGGCAACAAAAAGTGCGACCTTATACCGATGAAGGAGTTGCTTCCAACTACTGGCTATATTCGTGGTGGTTGCACACCGATAGGTATGAAAAAGCCTTTCCCCACCTTTATTGATGAGTCGTGCTTGGGTTTTGACTATATTTATATAAGTGCTGGTCAGCGAGGATTGCAACTGCGACTCTCGCCAAACGACCTTTTAGCCTACACCTCGGCAAAAACCGAAAAACTAACCTTATAACTATGCCAAAAGTATCTATTATTGTTCCCGTTCACAACACCGAGAAGTTTCTGCAAGCGTGCGTAGAATCACTCACAACGCAGACGCTCTCCGACATAGAGATTGTTTTGGTAGAGAACTGCTCGACAGACAACTCATTGGCATTATGTCACGACCTCGCCGCAGCCGACAGCCGCATCAAGGTATTGAGCATCGACAAAGCCGACCTCTCGACCGCCCGCAATGAGGGTGTAAAGGTGGCGACAGGCGAATATGTAGCCTTTGTGGATAGTGATGACACGGTTTTGCCAACCCTCTGCGAGGAGAATTACAACCTCGCCGTAGAGCACAATTTGGGCTTGGTATGTTTTACCCTACACAAAACATACGACAACCGAGCCGACAAATACCCTTACAGCAACGATGGCTCCGTAGAGTTTGTATCGGCAAAGGAGATGACAACGCTTAACTTGACCGACAAGAGTCCCTCTTATGTCTGTACACACCTATTCAAGCGAGAGTTGTTCGATATGCTCACCTTCCCAGAGAATATCTACTACGAAGATAGAGCCTCGACCTTTCTCTTTACCGCTGCGTGCGAGAAGGGCGCTATTGTGAACAAGTCGTACTATCGCTACTACTGTCGTGATGGTAGCATAAGCCGTTCATACGGTTGGAAGCACTACCGAGATTTTGCCTATGCAAACCTCTGTCGATTGGAGTTCATAAACAATTCAGGGCTTTTCAGCAAGGAGGAGATGGCTTCGGTTGCGGCGGCTTCGGCAGACTCGTTCCTGCGCAAGTTGCGCCATATGTTGAGCAAAGCCAATACTCCTGAACAGAGAGAAGAGGCACTGGCGTGGTGTCATAAGTTGCACCTTATACCACAAAAAGCGCACCTTCCATTGAAGGCACGCTTGATACGATGGTATATTCGTAATTTTATCGTGTAGAGGCTACTTCTTACAACGGAAAAGGTTGTAGATTTTAACAAATATCTGGAATAGCAGAGGTGTGCGATAACGAGTGCTCACCTTTGCTTTTTTTATCGCCTCTTTCAACCACGGAAACTCCTCAAAGAGGTCGCAATCGTGAATCATCGAATGCCAACCAGCACGCAACACCACACCATCGGCCACAAACTCCATTGGCGAACCTTTGAGGTTATCTTTATACGCCTCGACAACACCCAACATATTGCGTGATGAGGCGATATGACGCTTGGAGCGAGCCTGCGAACACATTGCCGCAGGGTTGTCTTTGCGGTAGTGATACAACGGCTCCGGAAGTTGTGCAATGGATTGGGCGTAGAAGATAATCTGCGACATAAGGCAGATATCCTCGTGCATACCCAACTTTGGAAAGACAATGTCGTTCTCGGCGTAGAGCCTACGGCGGAAACACTTTGTTACGGTGTAACCAAACGAGCGATAGTTAAACATATTCTCTATCCACTGCAATTTGTTATCGGCAGTGTAGTGGCGCTCGTGCTTTACGCTCTGCTTGCCCTCTCCATACTCCTTCACAAGGTCAAAATAGACAATATCGGCATCGGTACGCACTGCCTCTGCCATAACCTTTTCGGCTACATCTCTTTCGAGCCAATCGTCCGAATCGGCAAAGAGAATATACTCGCCCGTAGCGACCTCCAATCCCGCCTTACGAGCCGAAGGAAGTCCGCCATTCTCCTTGTTTACGATGACAATGCGAGAGCGGAGGTGAGAGAACTGCTCCTCGATAAGAGCCTCCAAAATCTCCATCGAATGATCCTTTGTGCCATCGTTTACGAAGATAAACTCCATATCCTCGAAAGTCTGACCGAGAGCACTCTCGGCAAACTGTCGAATATACTTCTCCACCCCATAGATTGGGGCAATGAGCGACAACTTATAGTTATTTTTCATACTTGGACAGATGTGGGAAGCGCTCCTCGAAAGCATCAAGTAGGGCCTTGCGCAACTCTGCGTAACGCTCCTCCGAAAGTTGAACATCGTTTATACAAACCAACTTGTGCGATGGATTGGTTATGAATTTATGGAGTTTCTTACCCGAAACAATACCCACCGAAAAGTGCTTCTTGGACAAGCGCTTGTTCACAAGTCTTCCTTTCAGGTATATATAGTCGAGGAAGAGGTATTGATTTAGGTTTTTGTCATCTCTGATGCGTGAAGCGGCAGTCTTTGCTATTTCGGCTGGTACCTTGGAGTAGACCTCACCACACTCGCTCTTGAACATAGGAGTACAAATGTGTTGAGGGCGCAGGAAAAACCACCTTGGTTTTAGCCCCAACGCTCTGCGAGCGAGGTGGTCGGAGTTGCGACATATCGCCTTGAACATATTATTTACAAAGAGATGGTGCGAGATACCCAAAAAGCACTTACCCCCTTTGAAGAAGTCCGTAGCCTTGCAAGGTTTCATCGGAAACATATCGTCATTGAAGTAGAGAAACTCCTCATCGAGCCCCTCAATGCGGTGCAGATGCATCTCGATAGGGTTGCAGTTGAATGTCGGCAAAAACTCCGCAGGGATAATATCCTTGTGGAGAACAATATGCACCTCCTCACGATTAATCCACTCTGGCACTTGGCTCTCGTGCGACACGACAAGGTGAACCTTGCGGATGAAAGGCATATTCTCGGCTATACCTCGGAAAAGATAGCGCAGCGTGCCCCAATCACGAAAACGCTTCTCCAACACAGGTTGGTTGGTGTACTTCTCATAGTCGGCCTGCCAAACAGGGTCTAAACCGTTTACATAGGTAATTACTATATCCACTTTATAACTTTTTTAATGTTGAATTTGCGACAAAAACTACTCCGCAACTACAAAAATAGAGTATTTAATCCTTTTTTCAAATAGTTTACAGCGCTTTTATTCCAAAATTCTCTCGCCACAATATAGATTTTTTCTATTGTACGATAGGAAAATATGATTTGCGAATACGACAAAATGATATTAACTTTGTGTAACAAAAAAGCAGAGAGATGAAAAATAGCCTTAAAACAAACATTATCGTAGACCTTGCGATGTTTCTCGCTATGGCTCTTACAAGTATTAGCGGTGTGGTGATAAGGATTATTGCCCCACTTCGCCGAGTTGCTCACGAGGAGTGGGTGCGAGAGGCAGCATCGTGGGTTTTGTCGTGTGGTAGACGATTGTGGGCAGAGATTCACCTCTGGGCCGGCGTGGTAACCCTGGTGTTGTTGGTGGTGCATATCGCACTCCATTGGAGAGTTGTAGATGGATTTTTTAAGAAACATATTAAGAGTGGTTCTTGGCGCATAGTGATATATTTGGTACTATTTATGCTGTTGTTACTTTCGGTAGTGCCTTGGATATGGGCATTCTAATAAACGGAAAACTAAAAACAAAGATCCAAAAGGGGAAATCGGAGGCGGTTTAGGAAATTTTGTGCGTTACGCAGTGGCGGAAAGCGGAGCATACTTGGCGTATGTGAGCATTTACGATGCAAGTAAGGTGCAAAATTTACAAACCGGAACGATTTAGAAAACAAGAATTGATAAGTTTATAACAATAAAAAAAGAAAGAATTATGGCTGTTAAATTTTATGTTTGCCCTCATTGTGGCAATGTTATTCAGAAGGTGGTAGACTCGAAGGTCCCGGTGGTATGCTGTGGCGAGAAGATGCAGGAGTTGGTGCCAAATACCGTTGATGCAAGCAACGAGAAACATGTTCCTGTTGTAACCAAGATTGACGATTGTCATATCAAGGTGGAGGTTGGCAGTGTTGCTCACCCTATGACACCGGAGCACCACATTGCATTTATCTATGTGGAGACCGAGAAGGGTGGCATTCGCATCGACTTGACCGACAAACCAGAGGCTGTTGTCTGTGTTTGCGACAGCAAACCTATTGCAGTCTATGAGTATTGCAACTTGCACGGTTTGTGGAAAACCGAGTTGTAAGAGTATACTTATATTATAATAAGGTGAGAGGGGCTGTCAGTTTAATTTGACAACCCCTCTTTTTCAAATATAGAGTTCATATCGCCAAATACTTTAATTCTCACAACTAAAAAATTAACTTTTAAGCAAATAAGAACAAGGCGCACAAGAAAATCGCCCCGCAGCATACTTTGGCGTATGTGAGGAGCGATTTATCGAAGTGCAACGCAGTTATCGCTGCTTAAAATTAATTTTTCTTTGGTTTTGGGGCAAGAATCATATTCATCTTCTTACCCTCCAACTGTGGCATAACCTCAACCTTGGCAATCTCCTCCAAAGCGGTTGCAAAGCGGAGAAGAAGAATCTCTCCCTGCTCCTTGAAGACGATAGAACGACCACGGAAGAATACATAAGCCTTAACCTTTGCACCCTCCTTGATGAAGTTCTCGGCGTGGCGGAGTTTGAAGTTGAAGTCGTGGTCATCGGTCTGCGGACCAAAACGAATCTCTTTGATTACAATCTTGGTCTGCTTTGCCTTAATCTCCTTCTGCTTCTTCTTCTGCTGGTAGAGGAACTTCTGGTAGTCGACAATACGACATACCGGAGGTTGCGCATTAGGAGAGATCTCCACGAGGTCGAGTTCCATCTCGTCTGCGAGTTGAAGAGCCTTCGAGATAGGCACTACAAGGTTTGGCTCGACATTGTCGCCTACGATGCGGACAGTGTCGGCTGTGATTTCATCATTAATACGATGTGGGTTCTCCTTCTCTGGACGGCGTCCACGAGGAGCGTTGTTAGCCGGGCGTGGTGCTGCCGGGCGTGGCGTAAACGGTTTGAATCCTGCCATTCTGTTTAGTTGTTAGCCAATGGCCAATGCATTGGCTTTTTTTTAATTTGTTTTATTTTATTAAATTAGATTGCTTCAATCTCCTTTGCTACGAGACCTGCCATATAGTTTGCATACTCTTCGAGTGTCATTGAGCCCTTGTCGCCATCGCCCTGCGCACGAACAGATACTGTACGCTCGGCAGCCTCCTTCTCGCCTACGATGAGGAGGTAAGGGATACGCTTCAACTCGTTATCACGAATCTTACGGCCAATCTTCTCGTTGCGGTCATCGATCTGCGCACGAACATCGTGCTGATTGAGGTATGCAACAACCTCCTCGGCATACTCGTTGTACTTCTCCGAGATTGGAAGGACAACTGCCTGGTCAGGTGCGAGCCACAATGGGAACTTACCTGCGGTGTGCTCCAACAATACTGCCACAAAGCGCTCCATCGAGCCAAATGGCGCACGGTGAATCATAATTGGGCGATGCAACTTATCGTCTGCACCCTTGTAGGTCAAATCGAAACGCTCTGGGAGGTTGTAGTCAACCTGGATAGTACCCAACTGCCAACTACGACCAAGGGCATCCTTAACCATAAAGTCGAGTTTAGGACCATAGAATGCAGCCTCGCCATACTCAACTACGGCGTTCATACCCTTATCCTTACAAGCCTGGATAATAGCAGCCTCTGCCTTCTCCCAGTTCTCATCCGAACCGATATACTTAGTCTTGTTGTTAGGGTCACGCAACGAAATCTGTGCGGTATAGTTCTCGAACTTCAAAGTCTTGAAGATGTAGAGAACGATATCCATAACCTTCTCGAACTCCTCCAACAACTGGTCTGGGCGAACAAAGAGGTGAGCATCGTCCTGGGTAAATGCACGCACACGAGTCAATCCGTGCAACTCGCCCGACTGCTCGTAGCGACATACTGTACCAAACTCTGCCAAACGAACAGGGAGATCCTTGTACGAGTGTGGCTTGCTACGGTAAATCTCGCAGTGGTGAGGGCAGTTCATCGGTTTGAGCAAGTACTCCTCACCCTCGATTGGGGTGTGGATTGGCTGGAACGAATCCTTACCATACTTTGCATAGTGTCCCGAGGTAACATACAAATCTTTGTTACCGATTGGAGGTGTGATAACTGGCTGATAGCCATACTGCTTCTGAATCTGACGCAAGAAACGCTCCAAGCGGTCGCGCAACTCTGCACCCTTTGGCAACCAGAGTGGCAAACCCTGACCTACGCGCT
>JAGCLL010000122.1 GCA_017647025.1 Alistipes sp.
ATCGAATAAGTTGGCAGGCTCAATCACCTGTCCGAAGTGTGGCCACGAGTTCTTGGTAGCACAGCCTCAGTTTGATATTGAGGCAGGAACAAAGGAACTACGCTTACGCCAGCAGCAACTATCCGAGATTAACAGCAAAATCGAAGTTGAGCAGAACTCCTCCGAGGAGGCTGAGATGCAGCAGAGTCGTATCAATACAGAGCGTCGTACCTTAGATAGTGACCGTTCACGCTGGGAGCAGGAACTCTCGGATCACGAGCGAGCCGTATGTAGCGCCACAAGCGAGGTGGAGCGTGCGGAGCACAACCGCAGACGCATCAAAGCAGAGGTCGCTGCAATGCAGGACGAGATAGACAGCATACGCCGCAAAGCCTTTGACGAGTTCTTCGGCAACATTGATGAGCGCAATGCAACACTCAGTCGTGAGCGTCGCAAAATCATAGAGGATATGCGCTCTGCCGAGTGTGCCATAGAGACCTTGCAGGAGACAATCCGAGAGGTAAATGAGATGGCCGCCGAGGACCTCACACTATCGCTACGCAAAACATTGGAGCACGAGAAGCAACGCTCTATGGAGACTGCCAAGCGTAAGTTTGAGGTTGACGACAAGGTACGTGCCTTGGAGGTGCAGCGAGAGCGTTTCGTGCAGTTCAAGACCTACCTTGCTAACACCAAGATTGAGGCTCTCAGCCGTATCACAAACGAGTTCCTGATTGGCATTGGCAGCGATATCCGTATTCGCTTTGATGGCTACACGGTACTCAAAAGCGGTAAGGTGCGAGAGAAGATCTCAATCTCACTGTTGCGTGATGGAGTTGATTGTGGCTCATTCGGAAAGTTCTCGGCAGGCGAAGCAGCCAGAGTAAATCTCGCAACAATTCTGGCAATGCAGAAGCTTGTCAATGCCAACTGCGACGATGAGAAGGGATTGGACCTGCTGGTGCTTGATGAGATACTCGAAGCAGTAGATGAAGCAGGACTCTCATCGATGTTTGATGCTCTGAATGCTTTGGGTGGCACTGTCCTCGTAGTCTCGCACGGCAATGTGGCCGAAGGTTATCCCCATAAACTTGTAATAACGAAGGAGAATGGAGAATCACGCATCGGAGAATAAGACACTGAAGCACGACGATATCCTCGCCTTGGATGTGGCAACACACTGCGGCTACTTCTCGAAACACGAGGCAGGTACTTGGAATCTCACCGAGAGCCGGCGGCGCAACGACAACAAGATGCACGGCTCCTTCCGCACGCTGCTTATCGACTTTATCCGAAAGTACGACATAAAGCAGATAGTCGCCGAGGATGTGAGCATCAACCGCCACTTCTACGACCTCAGACGACTCTCGGAGTTGCGAGGTGTACTATTGGAGGTCTGCGATGAGTTGAACCTGCCCGAGCCGGAGTTTGTGAACCCTGCCGCACTCAAGAAGTGGGCAACAGGCGATGGGCACGCGACAAAGTCCAAGATGGTAGAAACCTGCAAAAAGTATGGTTATGTGCCTACGGACGACAACGCTGCCGATGCTTGCCACCTATTCTTTTATTACATACGCAAACACAGATTATAAAATGACCGCATAGATTCGGGCGGTGATAAGCCGCCCACTTTTTTAATTGACGCTCTTCGAAGCTGACAGATTAGGACATTTCAGATTGAGTTGAACCCCTTTTCAGTTAGAAGAGTGGACA
>JAGCLL010000123.1 GCA_017647025.1 Alistipes sp.
ACTAAAGGGGTAGTTTTCTGCGACTAATTCCAAAGGGACCAAAGAGTCCTAAAGCGGACCAAAGGGGATAAGCAACCTACACTCCCCTTTCTGCCCCTTTGGCCCTTTCAGCGTAGCTGTCGCTTGGAACAAGCGAAACAGACACAAACATTCCGGGTAGCACTACCCAATTTCTTGTCAGAAGGGGTTAGATTTGGTGCCAAGTCGAAATTGACTCGGATGGGGGTGTACTTGGCGTACATCCCCATTCGGGGCAATGAGCTTGGTGCCGAAGATGACCCCTTATCACAAGAAATTAGGTTAGAAGAGAGGTTTTATTACTCCAAACATCACCCACGCTATTAATCCTGTTACGATGATATTGAATACTTGAGTTCCGAGAAAGGCGTGAAGAATTTTACGGTTTTCGCGGGATACAATATCTTTAAGGCGGGTATCCATACCTATACAGACGAAAGAGAGGGAGAAGAAGAAGGTGGAAAAATTCTTCGCCATAGTTGTCTCTATAACCTTTCCGCTAGCATTTAGGGTTAGGAGATCCTGTGTCTGCAAAATACTAAAGATAGCAGATGCAAGTAGGAAGCCAAGGATAAATTTAGGGAACTTATCCCATACAATAGAGAGCGATGGGCGGTTGATGTTTGCACCATTATTGGAGCGAGTAGAGAGGTAGAGGGCAATAAAGAATGCCACAACACCTATCAGCACATTCTGTGTCGCCTTAACCACAACGGCAGTATTCTCTGCAATGACTCCAACAGACTCAGCAGAGGCAACAACGCCCGATGTAGTATCAATAGTACCACCTATCCAAGCACCTACAATCTCGTTTTGTATAACGGGGTCATCGGTAAACAAAGGAACTACCATACCCGCAATCCAAGGCATAAGATATATCATCGGCACCACCACAATAAGTACCACCGAGATGATATATGAGAGTTGCTTCTTATCAGTTCCCGCAACTCCAGATGCCGTTATGCAGGCAGAGACACCGCATATAGAGCAACCACTTGCCAAGGTCATAGCGGTAGCCTCCTCGACCTTAAGTTTACGGGCAAGCCAGTAGCCGAACGACCATACTATGCCTACAACCAACACAGCCTGAACAAGACCCGCAGCACCCGACTTCATAACATCGGAGAAGAGTACCGTAGCACCGAGGCATACAACACCTATCTTGATAAAAAACTCACCTTGTATCGCAGGTTTAAGCCACTCTGGCACCTTGAAGAGGTTGCGCACGATAAGACCAAACAGCACCGAGAAGAATACCGCCTCGAAGCCATAGAATTTCACAGCCTCCAGTTTTGCCACCCACTGCGCCAACACAGCAATGGCAAATATTACGATAAACGACACTAACAACCCTCGCATCGGACGCCCCAAGAGTTTATTACCCACAAAGAGCAAGACCAAAGCAATAAGGAAGAATGCTCCAATATTGAGCCACGCCTCGAGTGTAACGAGCGTTTCGGGGATCTTTGGCCCGCCACCAGGTAGTAGCGGAGAGAGTATAGCGAGGGCGAGGAGTGGGACACTCAAGAACGCAGTGACCCAATCCTCGGTAAGGAATCTTTTCATTTAACTATGTGATATACGCGATGTTAGAAGATTGCTGTAACCATAAAGTTAAGACCGCCATTGTCGGCACGGCGTCTTGCATCCTCAAGACCACTATTCTCCACCCAATAGTTTAGTTGTAGGCGCAAGAATGGGAATGGCTTGTATACTGCACCAAGGGTTACACGATTTGCAGTCCAATCGTCGTTGATAAGCTCACGATCCTCGTTTAGATTCTCATAGCGTGCCACAAGCATCCAATCATTCTTAAGTTTGTAACCACCCATAACATAGAATGTCTCTACATCGTCATCACCGAACTCTGCACCCGCAAACTCACCTCGTACGATAAAGTCCTCAACATCATATATTGCACCCGCAGCCCAACGATTAGAGCGAAGGTTGCGAGCCTCGTATATTGTCTCTGAATGCATTGCAGAAGCAGACAACGACAACGCCTTTGATGGCTTGAAGATTAGGCGTGCAACAACATCCTTTGTATCGTTGTTATCGGGAGTATTGATGCCTGTACCATTGAATACAGCGAGGTTATAGCTAAGCATCTGATAACCCTTATCCTCGCCAAATCCACCAAAAATCTGGAAGCCTATGTCGCGACCTGTGGATGCGATACCATCATAGCGACCATTGTTGCGCGCAAGGAGCGTTGTGATATATGAGTAGTCGATAAACTCTACTGTTGTAGGACCATAGATATCATTCTCGATAGCAAAAGGAACTTTAAACTGACCCAACTGCATACCAAACTCCTTTGATGGCTTGTAACGGAAATAGAGATCACAAATCTTTGGAGAGCCAGCCATATCCACCTGCAGGCGGTAGTCAATCTTCTCCTCCGCAGCATTACCCGTAAGGCTCACACGCGCACGCTTGAGATAGAATGTAGACTCCGATCCCGCCTGGCTGTCGTCATACCTTACACCACCCTGAAGATAGCCCGACAACGAAAGACGCTCGTCCGCAAATGTGCTATTACCCTGCGCATAGGTAGCAACTGATACTACCAACGCAACAACTGCTAAGAAATAGTGTTTCATTTTCATATATTCATTTGTTTAGTAATCTGGGGCAAAGATATAATATTTTTGCTATCAAAAAGGTAGTATATGTACTAATTGTGACCAAATTTAATAATATTGTAGGGATGTTCTATAAATTAGTAAATTAAGTTTAACAATAGGAGGTTGTATTTTATCTTTCGGTCGCTTTTGTGTCTATTTCGGCATCTTTCTCATCTTTCCTCGGTTGCTATGCCCGCATAGCGCCCTCGAAACAGATAAGA
>JAGCLL010000124.1 GCA_017647025.1 Alistipes sp.
CCCAACTTATTTGCACATCGCAGTTCCTGCTGGCAAGTACGACGAGTTGTATGTAACTTTGTACGACGAGGATGGTGGTGTGATGTACGCAACTGTTAAGGCTGGCGACTCGAAGCCACTCGCAGCAGGTAAGGTGCGTGAGTTCAAGGCTAATGGCGTTGAGCAGTTGATTACCTACGCTCCAAACGCAGAGGTATTCGTTATTCGTGAGGCTGCGGACTTGGTTAAACTATCTGAAAAGATTGCCGAGGCTACTGCAAGCAGCACAAAGTTCACCAAGGATGTTCTCTTTGTTGCAGATGTTGATATGAACGACCTCCCAGAGGGTACAACTTGGAATGCTCCTAACTGGGATGCACGCTACACTGTTGACGGCAAGAAGGTTGCTGCAACCATTCTTGGTAATGGCTACGCTGTAAAGAACTTGAAGGCTCCTTTGTTTGGCAAACTTCACGCAAGCATCAAGGGCTTGCACTTGCGTGGTGTAGACATCAACGAGACAGCAAACCCTAATGTTGGTGGATTTGCTCGTAGTATAGGTCATAATGGCGACACTGCTTTGACAGTCGAGAACTGTACAACTACCGGTAAGATCGTTGTAGACTGCCCTAACAAGGGATGGAAAGAGGCTGATTACAATGACTACTCTTCCGGAGGTATCTGTGGTACTGCTTATGGCGTTACCTTCCAAAAAATTACCAACGGCATCGACATTGAGGTTAAGCAGATAATGGCATCGGCAAGTATACCTACTAATGGTAAGAAGGGTACTAACCCTTGCGTTGGTGGTATTACAGGTAATAGCGGTCCGGTAGGAACTAACAACACACACTTTATCGATGTGGAGAATAAGGGTAATATCGACTACCACGACTGCTCTTGGACAACTGTTCCAACAGTTAATTCGGCAGCAGGTGCTACACCTGCAAATGCTATCTCCGCATATATTGGTGGTTTGATTGGTAGTAGTTCAGGTGCAAATGGTGCTGCTACATTCCGCAACCTCACAAACCGAGGTAAAGTAACATTGAGCGGTGGAAACTACGCTAAAATCCGTATCGCCGGAGTTGCTGCAAGTTTGCACACAAATGTTGCAACAACAAAAACGCAAAACAAAGTAGATGCAAACGGTAACCCTGTAACAGATGCAGACGGTAAGCCTGTAACAGAAACCATATACACCGGAGCATCTGGTAATGCTGCTACAAACATCAACAACTATGGCGAGGTTACAATCAAGAATTGTAACATTCACAAATGTTTTGCAGCGGGATGTGTCGCTCGTTCACAGCAGCAGACTGTTTTGAAGGAGGTTCACAACCACCAGAGCGGTAAGGTTACCGTTGAGGAGAGCGCAATGTGTATTCAACTCTCGGCTGGAGGTGTTCAGGGATGGCTTGAGAATAGTTGGTCAGTAACCGAGGCTGACCAAAGAGCAGCAACTCTTGATAGTTCGAACGCTGCACCTATCACTGTAAAGTGTAAGACTGCTGGTGAGCACACCAACACCGGTGAGAAGTTCTTCCGTGTAGGTGGTGTTGCAGGTTGGACACAAGGTGTTATAGCAAGATGTTCAAACAGCGGTGATGTTACTGTTGAGGCTGACTGGTTCTATAACTACGCTAAGGAGCATATGCTTTGCGTTGGTGGTGGCGTTGGTTACAAGACCGTAAACTCTTCTAATGAAATAACAAATAGCGGAAATATCACTGCTAAGTTCAATATCACGAAGGGTCCTAATACATCTGTAACTGAGTATCTTGCTGGTGTTAACATTGGTGGTGTAACCGGTTACACATCAACAAGCATTATGAACTCTGAGAACACCGGAGATGTGACATTTAGCGGTGTTACCGGCTCGGCAAAGATTGGTGGTATTTCAGGACATATTACTGGTGGTTCAAATGAGAACAACACAAACTCCGGTAGCGTTACTATCGGCGCAAGCGGCACAACAACAACTGTTCGTGGCGACCTCTGCATCGCAGGTGGTGTTGGTTATACTCACGTGAACAAGACTCTTAGCAGCAGCGGTAAGGTTACAGTAAAGAGTGGCTTGACTGCAAACAATAAGTCTTACATCGCCGGCGTAGTGGGATATACTACCGACAATGGAGATGTTACATCTTTGAGCACCTACGGCAACGCTTCGGTAACTATCGAGGACAATGTAGAACTCAAAGGAGATGCTCATATTGCGGGTGTTATTGGTAAAAACAACGCAAATGCCCACGCAAAGCAGTTTACAAATGTGGCTAATGTAACAGTTGGCGGTGTAACATTCGGTGCTGCTGCCTATATTGCTGGTGTTATCGGCTACACAGGTGCAAGCCTCGAAAAGCACACAAACACCGGTAACATCTCGTTGGCAAGCAATGCTAATGTTGGTTCATCGCTCCACCTCGGTGGTGTAATTGGTCGTTGTTTGTACAGTATTGGCGCAACCAACTGGCTCAAAAATGGTGAGGAGGGCACTACAAAGGGTGCTATAACCGTTAGCGGTACAGTTGGCACATACACTTGTATCGGTGGTTGTGTTGGTTCTGTTATCTACTCGCAAACTTCGCTCGAAAACAACGAGAACTACGGTAAGGTAACCGTAGCCCTTACACAGACTGGCGAGGAGATCTATGTCGGTGGTGTATTGGGTTGGGGTCAGTCAGATAGACGCTTCTTTACAGATAAAGATGGTAAACAAAGAATGCAGTATCTCACAAATGGCGACAAGAGAACCCTCTTGAAGAAGTGTACAAACGAGGGTGCAGTAGAGTATACCGGTAACGAGAATTGCGGTCCGCTTATGCTTGGTGGTGTTGCAGGAATGGCTTCGGGTAATGCAACCACATTGGCTAACCACGGTGCTGTAACTATCAAGGGTAAGATGTCTAACTCTCCTTTGATTATCATTACTCAGACTGCTCCAAACCATATCGGAGGTGTTATCGGAATGGGTGTCTGCGGTTATGGCAGCAAGTTTACATACGATGGTTTGACCAACGATGCTACTGTTAAAATCGACAATGTTGAGTATGCACACCAAAACAATAACTATGTTGGTGGTATTGTGGGCTACACACAGGAGTACAAACCTTTCGTTCTTACTGGTAACGCTACTGATGGTTATACTTGTGCTGCTAATGCCACAGAGGCAAGTGCTCGTGAGATTGCAATCACAAATACCGAAAACACAGGTGAGGTGATTGTTAACAACACCGTTGAGTCTACGAAGTATATCTATGTTGGTGGTATCGGTGGTTTCTTGGGTGGTCCTTGTACTACAACCTATAACAAGGCTAACATTACTGTTCACCACAATTCAACAACAAACACCTATATTGGTGGCGTTGCTTGGCAACTCAAAGATACTCCAACAGATGTAGAAAACGAGGGTGATATCACAACGACAGGAACAATCGGCGGTACTCTCTATATTGGTGGTTGGGTATGTAACAAGAACAACTATGTTCGTACTCGATGCAACAATAAGGGTGACATCTTCATCGGTACAGAGACAGTTGGTGCAACTATTAAAACCAACTGTTACATCGGCGGTTTGATGTACGACGGTTCGGATAGTCTTACTCAAACTTTTGTTGATAGCCACAACAGCGGTAACATCACTCTGTCTTCGAAATCGACAGTAGAGGGTGAGTGTTTGTTGGCTGGAATGGTAGCAAAGGTTGACAATAGTGGCGCAAGTTCAACTCTCGCTATCAATGGTTGTTCAAATAGCGGTAACTTGACAATCAAGGGTGATATCAAAGGTGCTGTAATAATGGGAGGTATGGTTGCAAAGGTTGTGAAAGGACACTTGATTCTCCAAGATGGTGGTTTTGTTAATACCGGTAAGATAGAGGAAGCAGGTGAGTCTTTGCGTCACACAACAGCAACAAGCGCTTATACTTATATCGGTGGTATCATTGGTAAGACCGACCAGTGGACAGACAGCAAGACTAAGGTTGTATATCATGGTAACTTAAAGCGTGGTGATATCAAGTGGACAGGCACTGCGGAGAATAGAGGAGAACTCGTATTCAGCGGTAAGTCAAACGCAGGAGTTATCATTGGCGGTATTCTTGGTCACAGCAACAACGGTCAGACTGGCGAGGGTAGTTCGGAGTACGCATTCCCACTCGGAGATGCACGCTACATCAGCAAGGGTAACATCACCTTCTCTGGTTCTTGTAACGCTTCATCGAGTTGGAATAGCCTTGGTGGCGTGCTTGGTAACCACCAGCGTGGTGGCGCTACAGAGCCATTGATCGTTGGTAATGCTGTTGTGGATTGTACAATTAGAAGTTGGGGCACAAAACAGAGCATAAACAAGGTCGGTTTGATTACTGGTTTAACTCGTACAGATTATGTTCACGGCGTTAACTGTTCGGTTGCAGGTACAGTTGATAAGGGTTACTATGGCGACTATCAGGATGAATTTGGTATAGGTCAAACTGGTTATACTAAGGATCCTATTACAATTTCTGCAGACAACTACATCAACTACCTCTATGGTACTGCTGTAACTGCTGAGGTTGCTACGGGTGACTCTTGCGTGTTCAACACTCCAAGCGCTGTGATTCCTGAGCCTACACCAGAGCCAGAGCCAGAGCCAGCACCTGCTCAGTAATTCACGGAATGGTTTAACGATTAAATTTTTAGGAAGTTATGAAGAAAAATATAATGTTGGGCTATTCTGCTCCTGAGATTGAGATTTTCGAGGTGGCCGTTGAAAGCGGCTACGGCACAAGTGTTGCTCTCCCTGGCTTCGGCTGGGAGGAGGATACACTCGGCTAAAACAACTATTCTATGATTGCAAGGGACAGCCTTTCGGTTGTCCCTTGTTTTTTTTAGGTAATAGGCGTTTTTTTGTTTTTCATACCTATTTTATTATATTTGTGGCGTAAACATTAAATTTTGGTTATGGCTTACAATCTTTTGAAGGGCAAGCGAGGCATCATATTTGGCGCTTTGAACGAGTTGTCAATTGCGTGGAAGGTGGCAGAGCGTGCCGTAGAGGAGGGTGCGGAAATCCTCCTCACAAATACCCCAGTATCAATTCGTTTAGGCTCTATAAACCACCTGGCAGAGAGGTGCGGTGCAATAGTTGTTCCCGCCGATGCCACATCGGTGGAGGAACTCGAAGTTTTGGTCGACAAGGCTCTCGAATACTTCGGAGGGAAAATCGACTTCGTGCTGCACTCGGTGGGTATGTCGCCAAATGTGCGCAAAAATATCCCATACGAGGTGAGCAACTACGCAAATATGATGAAGACGATGGATATTTCGGCTATCTCGTTCCATAAACTCTTGCAAGTGCTCTACACCAAGAATGCAATGGCGGAATATGGCTCGGTGGTGGCGCTATCCTATCTCGCAGCGCAACGCACAGTGGAGGGATACAACGATATGGCCGATGCAAAGGCGATGTTGGAGAGTATCGCTCGCTCGTTTGGTGCAATCTACGGGCGCAAGCACAAGGTGCGTGTAAACACCGTTTCGCAGTCGCCAACAATGACCACCGCAGGGCAAGGTATTGCAGGTTTGGACAAACTCTTTGCGATGGCTGATGACCTCTCGCCACTCGGCAATGCCTCGGCAGATGACTGCGCAGATTATATCGTAACACTCTTCTCGGATCTCACCCGCAAGGTTACAATGCAGAACCTCTACCACGATGGCGGATATTCGCAAATGGCTATCACACCGTCGGTTTTGGAGGCTTACGGCAAAGGTCGGGAATAACCTCTACAACCATCGCATACAATAGAGAAATAACCGTTTGTTTCACGGGACATCGCTCTTACGATGGTAGTCGCAACACCGAATTGGAGTCTGCGATTAGGAGTCTGTATGCCGAAGGGTATCGCACTTTTCTGTGCGGAATGGCGCAGGGCTTCGACATCGAGGCCGCAGAGGTCGCTTTGGCTCTACGAAGCGAATTGGCGGGGTTGCGAGTTGTTGCTATTGTGCCGTTTGAAGGTATGCAGAAGGGATTTTCGGAGGCGTGGCGCAGGCGCTTCGAACGCATCGTGCAGGAGGCTGACGAGGTGATAACACTTGCAACGAAATACTCGGTGGAGGTCTACGCCCTGCGCAACAACTACCTCGTGGATAACTCCTCGGCAGTCGTAGCCTACTTCGACGGCTCGAAGGGCGGCACAGCCTACACAGTACGCCGAGCAGTCAAGAGTTTGTCGCTCGTTGTAAACATCTACAACAATCCGCAACAAAAGTTAGACTTTTGCATTGGAAAGTGAGAAAATAATTGTATCTTTGGGCAAAATTTAGACACTTTTAATTCAAACAAATAATAAACACTATGAAAGAAGCTATTGCAATTCTTACAGGTGGCGGTCCTGCACCAGGTATGAATACCGTTGTAGGTAGCGTTGCCAAGACTTTCCTTGCAAAAGGTTATCGTGTTATCGGTTTGCACCACGGTTATTCAGGTTTGTTCAACCCAAATCCACGCCACGAGGACTTGGATTTCTTCAAGGCTGACTTTATCTTCAACCAGGGTGGTTCGTACCTCACTATGAGCCGTTTCAAGCCAACCGACGCAGATTTCGAGAACAACTTCAACCTTTCGTTCTTCACCGAGAACAACATTAAGTTGCTCGTAACCGTTGGTGGTGATGATACCGCTTCGACTGCTAACCGCATCGCTAAGTTCTTGGAGGCTAAGCAGTACCCTATCGCTAACATCCATGTTCCAAAGACTATCGACAACGACCTTCCACTCCCTGCTGGTTCGCCAACTTTCGGTTACCAGTCGGCAAAGGAGGGTGGTACCGTTATCGGTCGTGCCGTTTACAACGACG
>JAGCLL010000125.1 GCA_017647025.1 Alistipes sp.
CTTTACTGCTGTCAATCGCATATCGTTTGATGTTCGGCGAGGTGAGATTTTCGGTTTCTTGGGTGCTAATGGTGCAGGAAAAACTACGGCGATGCGTATGCTCTGCGGTTTGAGTTATCCAACTTCGGGCAGTGGTACAGTTGCAGGTTGGGATGTTATGCGTGAGGGTGAGCAGATAAAACGACATATCGGCTATATGAGCCAGAAGTTTTCGCTGTATAACGACCTGACAGTATGGGAGAATATAAGACTCTTTGCGGGTATCTACGGACTGTCAAAAGCCGAGACGGAGAGGCGTGCTGCCGAAGCCCTCGAAAGGCTCAACTTCACTTCGGAACGTAATACCCTTGTAGGCTCGTTGCCGCTCGGCTGGAAGCAGAAGTTGTCGTTTGCCGTAGCGACCATTCATCGTCCCGAGGTGGTCTTTTTGGATGAACCTACGGGTGGAGTAGACCCAATCACACGCCGTCAGTTTTGGGAGATGATTTACGAGGCTGCCGATGGTGGCACGACTATATTTGTTACCACACACTATATGGATGAGGCGGAGTACTGCTCACTAGTATCCATTATGGTTGATGGCGAGGTGCGTGCACTTGACACCCCTGCACGCCTTAAAGAACAATTTGCCGCAGAGTCGATGGATGAGGTTTTTCGCATCTTGGCTCGTGGCGCAAAGCGAGGAGAGTAGGCATTATGAGAAATAATTTTCTGTCGTTTGTAAAGAAGGAGTCGTTACACATCCTGCGAGATGTGCGTACGATGATGATTGTGCTGCTAATTCCCGCAGTGCTGATGATACTCTTCGGCTTTGCCATATCTACCGAGGTGAATAACCTTAATGTGGCAATAGTCGCTCCTAATCGTACAGAGGGTGTAAGACAAGTGGTTGAAAGGCTCGCAAACAATCCATATTTTACAGTTATCGACTACGATAGCAGTATCGATATAGATAAGGTGTTACGTAGTGGCAAGGCTGATGCTGTTGTTGTCTTTGATGAGGATTACGAACATTTGATAGCACAGCGGGCAGAGGGGATAGACACCCACCCTGCAATACAGTTTATATTTGATGCCTCAAATACAAACATAGCACAGACAGGCGCGGTATATTTGCAAAATGTAGTATCGGCAGATCATACACGACAAGAGTTGATAAACCTTCATTTGCTCTACAATCCACAGATGAAGTCGGCGTACAACTTTGTGCCTGGCATTATGGGACTTATCTTTATCCTAATATGTGCGATGATGACATCCGTGTCAATCGTACGAGAGAAAGAGATGGGAACAATGGAGGTATTGCTCGTGTCACCCGTAAGACCTATCAAGATTATACTTGCGAAGATGATTCCATACTTTGTAATTTCGTGTATAAATCTTATGACCATACTGTTCATTGCTCATTATATGCTTGATGTGCCAATGAGTGGCGGTTTGGGTGGAATTATCACAATCTCGTTAATCTACTTAATTCTCGCCCTTGCATTGGGATTACTTGTATCTACGCTTGCCTCCTCGCAAGTCGTTGCACTGCTCATATCTGCAATGGTGATGCTACTACCAATGATGATGCTCTCGGGAATGGTATTTCCGATAGAAAACCTGCCTACGGTATTGCGACCCCTGCCATATATCGTACCTGCACGATGGTATATTGAAGCCATACGTAAGATGATGATTATGGGATTACCCCTCTCGGCAGTAGTAAAAGAGGTGCTTATTCTTATACTAATGACCTTTGTGCTTATGGGTGTATCGCTCAAAAAGTTCAAAGATAAACTCGAATAGTCTATGCGACAACTATTTATATTGATACAAAAGGAGTTTACGCAGATTTTTCGTAATCCATTCCTTCCTAAACTCTTTATCGTCTTTCCTGTGA
>JAGCLL010000126.1 GCA_017647025.1 Alistipes sp.
AAAAACAAGGGACAACCGCAGTGGTTGTCCCTTGCAATAAGAGGGTTATAGTTTAGCCGAGTGTATCCTCCTCCCAGCCGAAGCCAGGGAGAGCAACACTTGTGCCGTAACCGCCTTCAACGGCTACCTCGAAAATCTCAACCTCAGGAGCAGAATAGCCCAACAAAATATCTTTTTTCATAGTCATAAAAGTCTTTTAATCGTTAAACCATTCCGTGAATTATTGAGCAGGAGTTGGCGCTACATAGAACGAACAACCATCACCCTCAGCAACATCTGCTTCTATAGCAGTAGCGTAGATGTAATCGAAGAAGTTGTCAGCAGAGATAGTCACCTCATCAGAACCCCAACGCTCTGAGACATCACCAAATGCATCAGGGAAGTAATCATACTTACCCTTATCAATTGTACCTGCTATCGAGCAGTTTTGTGCGTAGCGGTTATTGTTGCGATCAATACCCATCAGCATACCAATCCTAGGGAAGTTCCAAGCCGTAATCTTACAGTTTGCAGTAGTAGTAGCATTTTTGAGAATAATTTTCTTGTCCGATGCATCACGGTTTGAGTTTGCGATGATACCACCGATAGAGTTCCAACCGACAGCAGTAGTGTAATAAGTACCTGTTACCTCGATCTCACCATCGTTGATATAGGTTGCAGTTGTAGGGAGAGCAACCTCGCTGTCAGTACTGCTACTTGCGAGGAAACCGAAGATACCACCAATCATTATAGTACCGTTTGTGCTACCGCTGTGAACGAGCTTACCTGCGTTCTTTGCAGTACCGGTCCATTTGTTTGAATCGTTGTACTTGAACTTACCGGAGCCCTCGCAAGATGCCACGCAACCACCCATATATACTCGACAAGTAGTTGCAGCAGCAGCGGTTGACTTACCAGCAAACTCCAATTTACCTGTGTTAGTGAAGCCGCCTGATTGGAGAATCAAGGATGCCTTTCTGTTTACAGCAACCATACCTGCAATGTGGCTATCGCCCTTAACAGTACCCTTAACAGTCAGATTACCCGAGTTCGAGCATCCGTCAATCTTGAGCGTAGATGCAGCAGCATCATTCTGAACCTTTCCAACCAAACCTGCGAACATAAGAGAACCGTTTACAGTCGAGTTGCTTGCCAAGGTGATATTGCCAGTATTGTGGCAATCTACGAGAGTCTGTGTAGACGAGTCAGAACCATCGTACATCATACCGCCGATGAAGCAGTCTTTGTAGAGAGTTGCTGGAACGCTCTCGGTACCAACATAGATATCACCGTTGTTGTTACATCTTGTACGAACATAGTTGTTCTTGTTACCGATGAAACCACCTGCGTAGAGTGTAGCAGTTGTACCTGACTTTGAAACATAACCTGTAACCTCGATATCACCGTTGTTGGTTACATCGGTCGATGTATCCTTAATCTGGTATCCGATACCACCGATCTGTACAGCAGCAGCAGAATTTGCAGTGTGGTTAACCGAAATTTTACCATTGTTTGTAGTCTTGTGTACCTCACCACCGAGGAAGCCACCAACACCACCAATGAACTGTGCAGAATTGTTAGTTGCGTTTGTGATAGTTACAGGACCATTGTTGACAACATTGTAAATATCGACCTCGAAGTTTGTTACCTTGCTCGAGCTTGAACTTGCTGCACTGTTTGAAAGAGTATAGTATGTGTACTCTGGAATCCATCCTACTACACCACCCAAGCATACATACTTGCTGTATGTTACACCGTCGAGCTTAACCTCGGCATTATTTACCAAGTTATCATACTTGTATGTCTTGGCAACACCAGCACCACCATTGCCTGCTGCAACATTATAGCCGCAAACTCCGGTACCGATAACACCACCAATCATACTTGGCGAAGTGTATTCGAAGACTCTTCTACCCGATGCAGGGAGAGTACCCTTGATAGTAACCTTACCATTGTTGGTCAAGTTGTTTGCCTTACCCGATGCCATTCCGGCTACACCACCGACCATCAAGCTTCCGCAATTTGCATTACTTGTTACCTCAACATCACCGTGGTTGGTATTGTTCTTCAACTCTGTTCGCTTATCACCACTGTTTACATTATACTGCAAAGCTTTTGTTGTGCCAGACCAAGTAAACTCCTGGCGTGGTGATTGCGCAAAACCTACGACACCTCCGATATAACTCTCTTCGGTAAACTTAACAGGGGTAACAGACACCTTACCATAGTTGGTAGTGTTATAGAGGGTTGTCTGCGATTGGATACAAGAGCCTACACAGCCACCAATAGCAGTATAAGAGGTAACAGTACCGCTAACGGTTACAGCACCCTTCGTAGTGCCCTCCTCACCATTTTTGAGCCAGTTGCCATCAGCAATACTAAACAAGCAACGACCAACTACACCACCAACGTGGAGCGAAGTTCCTACCTCAATCTCGTTGGTAACTGTAACATTACCTGTATTGGTATGCTTCGATAATGCTGCGTTGGTGTATCCGATAACACCACCGATAAATGCACTACCAGTGACATTTAAGTTACCAACAGTCACATCTCCTGTATTTATGAAGATATCAGCATTACAATTCTTTGGATTCTCTCCAATAACACCGCCGATGTATACATCTGATTGACAAACAACACCGTTGTCTACAATTACATCACCGTGGTTTTCCAAGTTTGCAGACTTGAACTGACAGGCAGTAACTCCACCAACCCAGGTAAGGTTCTTAACGATTGTCTCCTTGCCTACAGCACCCAAAGTAACAGTACCATAGTTCTTATTTCGGTAACTTGTATTAGTATTGATATGACCAGCAACACCACCAATCTTTGCAAGGAAAAGATTTCCCGAAAGTTGAACATTGCCTCTATTCTCGCAATCGTCCATTTTAACATGGCTATAACCAACAACTCCACCAGCATAAGCGGTAGCAATGACAGAATAAGTAGTTGTTGTTACAGACTCGGTTACTTCTTTACCATTTTCATCTAAAACTGGCTGACCATTTTCATCTAAAACTGGTTTATTCTCCGTTTTAGTTGTTTTTCCCGAGTTGGAACCAGTAGTCATATTCCAGTTAACGCTGATGTTACCGCTATTCTGCGAATTGATAATATAGTTAATAGTCTTGTAACCAGAAATGCCACCTACAGCAGTAAGGTAAGGTGATGTAGCGTGGTTATGGAAGAAACTACCATCGCAGGTAATGTTACCGCTGTTAGTACATCTTGTAATAAGTGTCTGAGTCCAACCTGCAATACCTCCTACACGGTAGAAGAACTCACCTGTCGCAGTGTGCTCCTCGGCAGTTTTACACTTTACAGTGATAGGAGCAGCATTTGTACACGCCACTATTGCGGCGTGACCAGTCTCCTCTGTCACCACACCAATGTTGCCATTTGGATGATATCCCATTACGCCACCAACTACGAACGAGAGAATCGTCGCATTCTCGCCGAGAGTGAAAGCCGCTGACTCATGGTTGTGTACATTCTCCCAACGAGAGCCTTCTGCCGACCAACCAATACCTCCCGATGCATACAAAAGACGAATTGAACCACCCGAAACAGTAATTGTTCCGTAGTTGTTGAAGTTCTTTCCTGAATTACCCGAAGAGGTTATCTGTGAGTTCGAGTAGAGGTTTGTGTGCATACTTCCACCGATACCACCAATACGGACCATAGCATAGTTACCACCACTCAATGTTACTTTACCTCGGTTGGTGAGGTTAAGGAATGTTGCCTGGCCATTTGTACCTGCACTACTACCAATAAGACCACCGAGGTAAAGGCCTGCGGTTCCTTTTGCTGCGGCACTTGCGCTTGTGGAAACAGTTGGTGAGGTAGTCCAAGAACAATCAGAGTATGTGATATCACCCTTGTTCTCCAAGTTGATGAAGTGGGTATTGTATGAACCTACCTTACCCGTATTACCTACGATACCACCAACACAAGGCTGAATGCCATTCACAGTAGAAACAAGTGCACTCGATGCGATAACCTGCTCGATTGTGATATCTACATCGCTGGTGAGGTTTTGGAGAGTAGTTGCAAATGCAACACCGCAGATACCTCCTGTTGAGTAGTCAGAGTAGTCTTCATTTGTCTTCTCTTTGTTCGGACAGTTTACATTAATTTTACCTGTTGCAGTGCAGTTTTCGATAACGAGTGGATAAGATGAATTTCCCCAACCTACACGACGAGCGAATGTACCAACGCAAGGGTCAACCGTCTCTTTGATGTCTACATTGCGCAAGTGTAAGCCCTTAACGTTTGCATACAAATAGTTGAACAACGGAGTAGTCAAGTTCTTGATTGCGTAGCCATTACCGAGAATGGTCGAAACAACAGGCTTGCTATTAACTTGGCGACGAGTATCCAAAGTGAATGGAGTCCACTCGGTACCCTCCATATCAATGTCGTTTACGAAGAGGACATCCTTTGTGAAAACTGTGTTTGCAGCCTTCGCCTCAGCCATCTTTTCAGAGAGTTTAACCAAGTCCGCAGCCTCACGAATAACGAATACCTCTGCGTTTGGAGCGTAGGTAATCAACTGCTCAACGCCATCCTTAGTCTTAAATTCACGCACCTTACCTGCTGCGAGTGGCTTCGAGTCGCCAGCCTTAACAGTTGCGTACATCACACCACCATCCTCGTCGTACAAAGTTACATACAACTCGTCGTACTTGCCAGCAGGAACTGCGATGTGCAAATAAGTTGGG
>JAGCLL010000127.1 GCA_017647025.1 Alistipes sp.
GGTGGTAACCTGCGAGAATTTTTGCACTCTGCTTTTCATCTTTCGAGAAGCAGATGAAACCTCGCAAAATCTCTATCAGGCGTGCCTTGTCGAACATTCCCGAGAACAACACATCGAACGCTGCGTAGCGGTTTATCTCGCTTGTTCCATCTACCGTTTTCCACTCCATAAAGCGGTCCTCGCCGGCGGTTATCGTTCCTGCCTTCGAGGTCGCCATATCGCTCATTACGCAGAATGCGTTGTAGACAAAGAGCGACGGTATCTCAATCATATAGTTGCGCAGCTGGGCGTATGCCTCCGACACATCGGTATTCTCTCGTGAGGGCGATTTCAGCTCCACAACTACGAGTGGCAAACCATTTACAAATACCACAATGTCGGCACGACGCACCGAACGCTCCTCTACGGTCCATTGGTTGGCGACCGTAAAGTTATTGCGTAGAGGCGTGTCGTAGTCTATGAGCTTTACGCGCGTTGAGCGCTGCTCCCTGCCGTCGAAATAGTTTACCTCTACCCCATTTTGCAGATAGTCGTGAAACACCTCGTTGCGCTGCACAAGCGAGCCACTCTCTATGGTGCGAATCTTGGCGATTGCCTCCTCCACCGCCTCGGTGGGCAGAGTTGGGTTTATGGCATAGAGCGACTGCTGCACAAGGTCGATGTGCAACGGCTCGGTGTATTCGCGCTCCACGCTTGGGCCATAGATATAGTCGTAGCCCAGCGTATCACGCATCAACTCCAATATCGCATTCTCAAAATGTGCCTCGGTAAAGTGCATAGAAAATTATTTTGTGTTAAATAGATCTTTTACATTATCGAAAAGTTTCTGATTGTACACTTTGGTATTCTCATCAGGACTATTATCTATGTATGTCGAGATAACCTCTTCTAGCTTTTGTTGCAAGGTTGTATAGACATTAGATATTACGATATTATCTCCATCAATGCGTGCTTGTAATACACCAACTGCCGAAGCAGATATAATGTATCCCCACATATAATAAAGTAATGCATTGTCTTGTGGGTCAAATATTGAATTTAGATTTGATAACGATAGTATACCTTTGTTGTATCGGGCTGCGCAACAACTAGCCAACAATGCCAAATTCCCAAAATATGAGCCAGAACGCACATATCCCTCAACAATTTTATCAACGTGTTGCGCACCAATGCTATTAATAGACGCATTTGTGGCACTGCTGTTTATTAGCTTCGAATTCTCATCTATTTTTTGCTCAACAGCAGTAATACGATGCAATATCTTTTCAATGTTTATTTTAAGACTTTCGGCCGATTTTTCGTACGATATAGTTGCGTTGCTCACATCTTCGGCAGCTTTGTTTAATCGGTCAATTTGACCAGCAGAGCGACTATTTGTAAAGTATGAATAGATTATCGTTACGATTGCCAAGATGATAGATATTAGAGCCGATGCTAAAGATATAAAGTCAAGTACATCCCTATCTTTACAAAAGCAATACGAAAAGATTACAATAGCCAAAACCAATAGAATACTTGCAGAGAAAATATAGGAGGCCCAACTCCTTTGCTGTTGCTTATTTATTCTATATGCTGACACAGCAATAATTCCAGTGATTATTATGGTGCAACAGATGATGATCGTTTGCAAAATACGAGGCGTTAAGATCTCATTCATACTATTAAGTTTTAATTGGTTTTTACAAAGTTAATACATTTATTTTGTAATTATCTCGCCATTCATCAATTTTGGTAATAAAGTATCGCGGAGGGTGGCGAGGGTAATGTTTTCTTTCGCCAATTTTATTTTATTGTTCAGTAATGCATCTGCTATTTTAGAGAATTTTTCTATAACGGCAAATGGTGGTTGCACAACTACAAACTTATCAATATCAGCCTTACCTAAATGGCTTACCGTTGTGCCAGTTTTATAACTTTGCACAAACTCCAACTCGGGCTTTACAAGAAACATTACATAGTAATTACTTATGCTATCTTGTTTGCCAACAAATTTACAACATCGCTGATTCAATACTCCTTTTTCACCCATCCACAGACAAGGCACAAACTCTGCATCCATACCTGCAACAACATCACCAGTATTTATAAATTCTGTATTTGGCAGAATCTCTTGGGTGTAGTATTGCGGTGAAAATGTTTTTAAGTCACGAATCCTAATTAAAGGATTGCCATCTTTTCTCTCGTTAAATAACACCGATTTATAAGGTGCACCATATACAACATTCACATATTTGTAAATATCTCCCACTCTCCACTCTTCGGGGATTGGACCGAGTTCGGAATCAACCATTTTGCCACCAGATGATTTGTAGGGCTTACCCTCCTCGTTTGGGAAGTCAAAATCTACAAACCATTGTTTATAGAGTGCTTGGGCTTGGAGTTCGAGGTTGGTGTTTATGCGGCGATTGTTTTCGATTTTATCATCTATCGCACCCAATATCCCCGCAATCCTCCTCTGCTCCTCCAACCCCGGCAAAGAAATCTCAAGGTTCAATAAATGGGGAACCTTAATACTTGGCTGTACTCCACCAATATTAAGGTTTAATAACTCTTGTTTTACATATTCCGACTTAAGGAGATAATACAAGTATAGATTGTGGGCTTTCTCATTGGTACGCAGAGCTACAATGTTTTGTGCAATACAGCCTTTGTTTTCTCTCATCATAGATACAATACCAATAGTTCCCACTGTTGGAATTAAAATATCACCAATCATTGGATGCCCTGAACGAAACCAAGTATCATAAGTATCTTTTGACACCCATTTACGCACTACATCGTAATTAGGGTTTCTATCTCCGATGGAGTTTATTTCTATGATAGGAGAGTATTTTTCATCTGATGTAGGCGCGGATTTTCCTCTATTATCGATTACCTTATCAATAATATCCTCCAACTTATATGTTTTCCACTCGGTCATAAATCAAAATATAATTCCTAAAATACCCACTAAAATAGCCACGCCTATGCCAATCCAATTTAATCGCTGTTGTTTGGCAAAACGGATTTGCTCCTCGGTCTTGAAGTTATGTTTCACGAGGTCTTTGAGTTCCTCGCTAACCGAATAAGAGTGGTATAAATAATGACTCAATTTTGCCAATCGTCCACTCCTATCATCATCCCAATTATATATCACTCTACCATTTGCATCATACCACCCCTTATTGAAACCTTCTAAAACAATAACTTCCGACTCATTTACTACAAGCACATTGGGCCTTTCCCATCGTGATGCAAGTGCTCCTATAACCAATGGAGCCGAGGTGATACTATTCCCCAATATAAGCAATCTTTTGTCAATCAACTGTTCGAGCAAGTTGAGCAACATAGATATGTACGGAGAACCATTGCCAGGGAAGAAGTTTGGGTGTAAATCTTTTCTGAAAAACAGCAACTCTTTGCTTCCTGCCCTGACGATACCAAGCCCGCGCTTTCCCAACAGTTGAGTGAAGTTGAATACCGCAGCGATATTTCCACCCTTATTGCTATACTTGACAAGAATTTTGATTATTTCTTGTTCTTCTTTTGAGAACTTCATACCTGCCTACAATTTATACCCAATACTTTCGAGTTGTTTTTTGATTTCGGTTTCGAGGGTGTGCGACTGCTCAAAGAGCGATGAGAGTTCGGTAGTAAGGCGTGTCATCTTCTCCTCGAATGGCTCGGTGTCCTGCTCCTGCTCGGCAATGCCTACATAGCGGCCCGGAGTGAGGATAAAGTCCTGCTCCGCAATCTTGGCAATATCAACCACAGCACAGAAGCCCTTTTCATCGGCGAGTGTACCCTCGGTGAACTTCTTGTAAGTGTCGGCAATACGCATAATATCGCCCTGGGCGCCATCGGTCAGCTCACGCAGTTTGCGGGTAACCATCGAGCCAAGGTTGCGGGCGTCGATAAACAAAGTCTTGCCCTTCTGCTTCTTCGCCTTATTGAAAAACCAAATCGAAACGGGGATCTGCGTAGTGTAGAACAACTGCGACGGCATAGCGACAATACAATCGACCAAGTCCGCCTCGACCAACTTACGGCGAATATCGCCCTCGCCACCGCTCTGGCTCGACAGCGAGCCATTGGCAAGCACAACGCCCGCCTTGCCTGCAGGTGCGAGGTGGTGGATGATGTGCTGAATCCACGCAAAGTTGGCGTTGCCATTAGGTGGCGTGCCGAACTTCCAGCGCACATCGTCAGCAAGTTTGTCTGCGCCCCAATCGGAGAGGTTGAATGGCGGGTTAGCCAAGACAAAATCAGCCTTCAAGGTTGGGTGGCAGTCATTGAAGAAAGTATCGGCGTTATACTGCCCGAGGTCGGCCTCGATACCACGAATAGCCAAGTTCATCTGCGCCATCTTCCAAGTGGTAGGGTTGGAGTCCTGGCCATAGACCGAGATTTGGTTGATATTGCCAGCGTGGCTCTCGATAAACTTTGCCGACTGCACAAACATACCGCCCGAGCCGCAGCAAGGGTCATAGACACGACCTGCGTAGGGCTCCAAGACATTAACAAGGGTCTTGACGATGCAGGCAGGGGTGTAAA